>DYRE01000540.1 GCA_020718965.1 Desulfomonile tiedjei | reverse complement strand
CGAAAAGTAAAAATGCAGGATTTTACCGCCTTTAGTTGATTAATACTAAGCTGCGTTCTAATGAGTAATATGATAGATTGCTCCAAAAATTATCAAGGGGGCAGTCATGGGAAAAGTTACCAAGGTCATCTCCCACCTTTCCAAAGAGGAGGTTCAGGAAAAGATCAAGGCGACGGTAGGATTTTGGCGGGTGCAAAAATGGCTGGTTATTTGGAATGCCCTGGTTGATCCTCGGCCTGCCAGGGAAATTGCTTTGCACACCGGAATCGCAGAGCAATCAGTGCACAATCTGATTTCCAAATATAATCGCCTGGGGCCAGAGGTCGTAGAGGGGCCGGGGAAGGGTGGAAGGCGCCGCTCCTATTTGAGCTGGGACGAAGAGGCTTCGTTTTTGGAATCATTCAAACAGGCAGCTCTTACCGGTCAGATAGCTACGGCTGCAGAGATAAAGAGGGCGCTGGAAAGCCGTCTCGGCCATAAAGTCCATAAGAGCATGGTCTATAAGCTGCTTAAACGACATGGCTGGCGGAAACTTGTTCCCCGGCCGTTCCATGTTGACGCCGATAAGCAGGAGCAGGAGGCTTTTAAAAAAACTTCCTGAAATTATTGCGGAAAAACTGGACACCAGGGACCCTGAAGATCACCGTCCGGTTTTACTCTTTGCTCAGGACGAAGGACGCTTTGGCCGCATTAGTGATGTCAGGCGCGCCTGGTCGCCTGTGGGGGTAAGGCCGCAAGCGCCCCGGCAGGTCATTAGAACGTATCTATATGTTTTTACGGCAGTTTGCCCGGCGTTGGGAAGAATGACCTCCTTGATTTTGCCCTGGGCCAATACAGAGATGATGAACATCTTCTTGGGACAAGTGGCGGAGGATTTTTCAGACTATTTTATCCTCATGCTCATAGATCAGGCTGGCTGGCACATATCACAGAAGTTAGAGGTACCTGAAAATATTAGATTGATAAAACTTCCCCCTCGAAGTCCGGAGCTCAACCCTGCCGAACATATTTGGGAGGAGCTAAGGGAGAAGAATTTTGCTAATAAAGCCTGCCGGGATCTTGATGAGGTAGAGGATACTCTCTGTCAGGGCCTGAATGATCTCGCCAGAGACCCGGGAAAACTTCGTTCGATGACAAACTTTCCTTACTTAAATATTACTTGTTAGATGGCGACTTGGTATGATCGGTAATAACGGCCCAGGGGATTTCCAGAATTATTTTTTTCCCGATGATATTTTGCCTTGATGCCTTAATAGAGAGGTTGTTTGGTCAAATCTTGACCATGAGGCTT
>DYRE01000143.1 GCA_020718965.1 Desulfomonile tiedjei | reverse complement strand
TGAAATCACCGTTAACGAAATTGATCTGGATCAGTCTGATGAGAATTTGTTGCGAATAAGTCAGAGTGGCGTACTAGCGCTCAATCTGAAAGAAATGAAGGCTATTCAAGCATTTTTCAGAGATTCTTTCTATATTGAGCGAAGGAAAAAACACCAGTTAACTACCAAAATCACTGATTGTGAACTGGAAGTGCTTGCCCAAACCTGGTCTGAGCATTGCAAGCACAAGATTTTCAATGCGATTATCGATTATGAAGAGAACGGCGCTAAACTTCAGATAAATAGTCTTTTTAAATCCTACGTTCAGAAAGCGACCGAAGATATTCGAAAGAGGCTTGGAGATCGTGACTATTGCCTCTCAGTGTTCAAGGATAACGCCGGAGTAATTAAAATTGATGATGACTGGAACCTTGTCGTCAAAGTCGAGACTCACAACTCCCCCTCAGCTCTAGATCCCTATGGCGGCGCACTCACCGGAATCGTAGGTGTAAACCGTGACCCGTTTGGCACTGGTTTAGGGTGTCGCCTGATTTTTAACACGGATGTGTTCTGTTTCGCCCCGCCAGATTACAGTGGATTGATACCCCCGCGTTTGCTCCATCCCAGGAGAGTTTTTGAAGGGGTGAGGGAAGGGGTTGAACATGGAGGAAACAAGAGTGGCATACCGACGGTGAATGGAGCCGTGGTCTTTGACGAACGTTACCTAGGGAAGCCATTGGTTTATTGTGGCACGGCCGGATTGATGCCGGCAAAGATTAATGGAAAACCGGCGCACATCAAAAAAGCGAATCCGGGCGACCGCATTGTCATGACTGGTGGCCGAATCGGCAAAGATGGCATTCATGGGGCCACTTTCTCATCCGAAGAGTTGCACGAAGGTTCACCTGCCACGGCCGTTCAGATTGGTGACCCAATAACCCAGAAGCGAATGACGGATTTTTTACTTGTGGCGCGCGACAGGGGTTTATACAGCTCCATCACGGACAATGGCGCTGGTGGTTTGTCTTCTTCAGTGGGTGAAATGGCCTGCGAATCAGGTGGGGCTAGAATATTTCTGGATAGGGCCCCATTAAAATATCCGGGTTTACAGCCTTGGGAAATCCTCGTTTCCGAGGCTCAGGAGAGGATGACAGTGGCTGTGCCTCCGGATAAGCTTTCGGAATTCCTGAATCTTGCGGAGAAATTGGACGTTGAGGCAACGGATCTTGGGGAGTTTACCGATGATGGATCATTTACAGTGCTGTGGAAAGACTCGATTGTAGTTCTTCTCCCACTGGATTTCCTGCACGATGGCGTTCCCCAGATGCGTCTCAAAGCAACGTGGAAAGCTCCGTCGAATGCAGAACCCGTATTTGAATGTCCCCCAAATCTGAATGACGAGTTGCTTGGGCTAATGTCGAGATGGAACATCTGCTCCAAGGAACGGCTTATCCGGCAGTACGATCACGAGGTTCAGGCCGGCTCAGTAGTAAAACCTCTCGTAGGAGTTGAGAACGATGGTCCCTCGGACGCTGCTGTGCAAAGACCCATGCTTGACAGGTATGTCGGAGTGGCTGTTGGTTGTGGAATTGCCCCCAGGTATTCGGATATTGACACATACTGGATGATGGCGGCAGTAATTGATGAGGCGGTAAGAAATATTGTTTCGGTGGGAGCCAACCCAGATCACATGGCGGGCCTTGACAATTTCTGCTGGTGTGACCCCGTCAAATCAGAAAAGACTCCTGACGGTGAATACAAGCTGGCTCAACTGGTTCGGGCCAATCAGGCGTTGTACGATTTCTGCGTAGCATATCAAATACCGTGTATTTCCGGTAAAGACAGCATGAAGAACGACTATTCGATCAGCGACTCAAAGATTTCTATTCCTCCGACTGTTCTTTTTACCGCGGTAGGTGTAGTCCCGGATGTTAGAAAAGCAGTTACGTCGGACTTCAAGGCGCCGGGAGATTTTATCTACGTTCTGGGTGGCACTAGAGACGAACTCGGAGGGTCGGAATATTTTGCCTCGAAATGCTTTGTCGGATCTAATGTGCCCAAAGTGTTGGACCCTGGGAGAGCTATCAGATGTTACAGAGCCTTGCATCAGGTAGTCTGCGGGGGATTGGCAAGATCGATTCACGACCTGTCGGATGGCGGACTTGGAGTGGCGTTGGCGGAAAGCTCATTCGCTGGGGGCATGGGCGCTCGGGTCAACTTGGCGAAACTGGCGTACAAAGGGATTGAACGTGATGACTTTATTCTCTTTTCCGAAACACCTTGTCGTTTTTTGATCAGCGTTAAGCCTGCTAACAAAGAATTATTTGAAAAATGCATGGACGGCTTTGAGTTATCTCGAATTGGGGAAACCACTTCTGATTACAATTTGTGTGTCAAAGGATTGAACGGATCAACCATCGCAGATATAGACGTCGGGGAACTTAAAAGAGCGTGGCAGCAACCGATTGGGGTTTGATTGTAAACTCAATGTTCTGCAAATATGTTAGAGAGTTATCATCCCTGGGCCCCATTAATCACATCTGAAGGAACGAGTAATGAAAGCTCTCAGAGAAGCCGTTTCTAGACCAGGTATTCTGTCAAAGCTGCTAGTATCGTTTGTGGTCCTTTCAGCCGTGCCACTAATTGTGCTTGCCTACCTTGCAAACAGAAACCTCCATGATACCGGGGTAGAAGCTCTCAGGAACATTGAAGAGATGGGGCATATCAACTTGAGCCTCATCGAACAACTTGGTAAAAAAGTTATTAAAGACACTGTTGAAGCCTTGGATGCAAAATCTACTGAAGCCATTGAGGTAAGAACTGTCGATTTGGCAAATGCTATAGCCGGTTTCTTGTATGAAAGGGACAATGACGCAAGATCCCTGTGTCTTCTGGATCCATCGGAGAATTCCTATGAGGGGTTTTATCAGTCGCACTACCGTGACGTAGTGGAACCGCCCTCTACAATTGAAGCGGTTCATCCGCCAGAATCCTCTTCAACTTCGGTGACTTCAAGTAATCCTGAGAACAGTCAGTCGTGGAGACATAACCCGCCGTATAATTTCAAAAAGAATAGTATTCCCTTATATCATGAGATAACTTTCGTAGATCTTGACGGTAACGAGAAAATCAAAATAACATCTCGAGGCCCTTCAAAAGACCTAAGAAATATCTCAATCCAAAGAAATACCTACTGCCAGGCTGAAGATTATTTCCAATCGTTATGTCTCCTGAATGACGATGAAATTTATGTTTCAATGGTCATAGGTGAACATATACCCGGCTGGCTGACTGTTGTTGACGGTAGAGTTACCGTCGATCCCGCAAGCGCTTACGCCGGTAAGGAAAACATCACCGGCAAGAAATTTGAAGGAATCATTCGTTGGGGAATCCCCGTATTGGAAGGAGGGAAACGCATAGGTTACTGCACTTTAGCTCTCGACCACGAGCACGTGATGCAATTCACCGACCACTTGGTCCCCACAGAAGAGCGTTTTTCAGAAATTTCAGACGCCGGTGAAGGCAACTATGCGTGGTTGTGGGACAGCGAAGACCGATGCATATCCCATCCAAGAGATTTTTTTATAATGGGTTTCGACTCTAACACCGGGCGAGAGGTCCCCGGTTGGATTAGTGAAACCACATATGGAGATTATCTAGCTTCCGGCAAATTTTTGGAGGAATTCGTTCGGGAGTTACCGAGTTTCAGAGAATTCACGCAAAAAAAGAAGGGGGCAAAAGATCAAACAAGAATAGGAAGAATAGCTCTCGACTGTAAGATACTGGACATGGCCCCGCAATGTCAGGGTTGGCACGACGGGACTGAAGACGGAGGTTCAGGATCATTTGTAATACTCTGGAGCGGGCTTTGGAAATTGACCAGTTATGCAGCGGTTCCCTATTTTACCGGCCAATATTCCAAAAGCAAGAGAGGTTTTGGATATGTCACTTTTGGCGCCAATGTTGATGACTTCCACAAAGCCGCCAATGACACTAAGCTATACATTCAGAAGACCCTTGAAGACCAAAAAGAAAGTATCGAAAAGCTGCACTTGAAAACAGGTTCCACCATTAGGGAAAAAGAAGCCGACAACACGAATCTGCTGCTAGCTATAGGGTTTATTTCGATTGTGGCCGTGGTGGGGGCCTCGGTCATCATTAGTTATGGTATTACTAAACCCATCAAACACTTAACCGCAGGAGCTTTAGCCATGCGGAGGGGAGAATTGAACCAAAGAATAAATGTTAAGAGCAGGGACGAAATCGGGGAGTTGGCCACTTCTTTTAACGAAATGGCGGTCACAGTCGCAAAAGTCGATCAAATGAAATCTGAGTTTGTCACGATTGCTTCACATGAACTCAGGACGCCAATCCATTCCATTCTGCTCAGTGTCACCGGAATACTTGGGGGTTATTCAGGTCAAATCAACGAGGAAGTTAGAGAAGACCTGGAAGTAGTCAAACTGGAAATAGACAGGTTGATGAGACTGGTAAATGATCTGCTCGACCTCTCCAGGATTGAGGCCAGAAAGATCCAATTTCAGATAGCGCCGACGAGTATAAGCTTCATGGTAAATCAAGCGGTCGAGCGAATATCGGAACTGGCTGCAAGCCATCATCATTCTTTAGAGAATAGGCTGGAAACGGAAAAGACTATTGTAAATGTGGATATTGACCGAATCGTGCAAGTGTTGATAAACCTCCTTGGCAATTCTGTAAAATATAACCCTGATGGAGGTTCAATCATTATTGATGGATCGATTCATGAGAACGATTTCTCGATAGAAATTATAGATAATGGATACGGAATTCCTGACTGGGCCCAGAAGAAGGTCTTTGACAAGTTCTTTCAGGCTGATATATACATGTCACAAAAAGTAGGTGGAACCGGCCTGGGACTGAGCATTAGCCGGCACATCATGGAAGAACACGGGGGGTCAATTGAATGCGTTAGTCCTGTGCCCGGGGAAGATTATCCAGGGCTTCCTTTAAACTCAGAAAGAAAAGGTTCTATATTTACCGTCAACATTCCTTTACAACGAGAATCAGCGGGTTGATTAGAAATGAAAATTAACAAAATACTTGTTGTTGATGACGAAGAAAACATCAGTTCATATTTGAGTCGCAAACTTGCCAAGCTCGGATACGAGGTCTCAGTGGCCGGTGACGGTGAAACAGCCCTAGACATGGCTTTTTCAAGACTACCCGACATTGTGTTGCTGGATGTTAAACTTCCCAAAATGAATGGTTATGAAGTATGCCATAAAATAAAATCCAACGACCAGACTCGCTTGACTCCGGTCATCATGCTTTCGGCAAAGACTCAAGGTGACGAGATTCAACAAGGTTTGGATGCCGGGTGCGATCTTTATCTTACTAAACCCATTGGATTCCCGGATATATTGCAACATATCAGGTCCTTTGAGAAATAGCCCTTTTCTCCCTTTTGTGGAAGCCTTCTCTTTCCATGTTTACGCAGGAGACACCCACAGATGGCAACAAAATTTAGCGCTCACATTGCTGCCCATTTTTTCATGACGCCGATCTTGTTGGTTCAAGTTACAGGATCTGACTGATGTCAAAAGATATTCAACACTATGATGAAGATGAACGACGCCGTCTCCAGGAGTACATCTTTGGACTGGAAGACGCCAACGAGAAGATTGAAGCGCTTGCCAACGAACACGAGGCTCTGAAAAATTCGTTGGAGTTGTTCCTGGCTGTTCTGGGGGGAACTATTCAGGGGATCGCATTGATCCGCGACGAAAGATTTCTATGGCTTAACCAGGGATTCATAGACATCTTGGGATGGGATTTTTCGCAGTTATGCGGCGCTGGCGTGGAAATGGTTTTTAGTGACCCGCAGGAGTTTCAAAGAGTCAAGGAGCAAATAGGCGCCGCATTCCGCACTCAAGGGCAAATAAACATTCAATATGATTTTCCCCATAAAAATGGTCACCGAGTCCCGTGTCTGTTGACCGGTCGTCCGGTGGACGTGAACGACAGTTCAAAGGGAATGGTTTTCTCTCTGACCGATTTTACAGAGCAGGAAAGAATCAATCGAGAGCTTAAGCTGGAAATCGAAAAACGGATTATGGCTCAGCAGGAA
>DYRE01000142.1 GCA_020718965.1 Desulfomonile tiedjei | reverse complement strand
CGGACGTGTTTCTCATTGTGTTTTGTGTTCCTCTTCGTCAGTTTTTCAGGGCCAGATCCACCGTGCCACGATTTTTTTGCAGCATTCTTTCTTCATATGCGGACTATTTCAACGCAAGTTCATTAGTTATCGTCTAATTCAGGCCTCCATTTGGCGCCATGTTGTTTGATATTTTTACAATTTCAATAGGTTGTTCATTGTCCGTTTTTTCCATCCATTTTCTCTTCTCTCCTTGTTTTTTTTTAATGTTTTTTTGGTTGATGTTTAAAATTTATGACGCAATTTTTTTTTTCTTTTGATTGTAATCGTAAAGTGCTGTAGAAATATTCGGGATTTGTTGCTTTTTCTTGATTTTCCAAGACAATGCAACAATCAGGTGACATTGGCCGCTCTCTGCCGGTTACAGCTTAAAAACACTGATTTACATGATTCATCGCATAATTTTTTTTGAATTCAACCGCCCTCTGATTTTACAGGGGTAAATATGTGTGAAGAGAAAACAGAAAACGAACTCGAAAAGGATATTGATATGTCACCGGCAGATGATCGCCAGGCTGTCGGAAGGCCTTTTCCTGTTAATTCTAAAGCATTATGGGCTAAGATGTCCCCTGGAGAACACTATCGGCGTCTTTTGCAGATGGACGATTATGAAGCCTGGCAGCATCTTGGCGATTTGATTTGGGTAAGGCTCAAAGGCAATCCCCGTATTTTTAAAATTCTGCAACGGGGAGGTGGTACAGTAGAAGATCAGGTGCGCTCTATTATGGAGCATATCTTGAGAAAAATTAGGAAGGGAGGGCTACATCTTGATGACCCGGAAAAGTTTTATGGTCTTCTCAAGGTTATCATAGTGAATTTTCTGCGCAGTATTCTTCGAGAGCATTGGATTGAAGACGATGTCCTGAGCTGGGAGCAAATGCTTACGGAACAGCCATCTATTATGACTTCAGGCTTAGCGAATCCAGAGGACATTCTTTTGGATCAAGAAATTTGGCAAACTGTGTTGTCTGAGGCTTCAATAAAAGATGCTCGACATCGGCGAGCGGTGGAATTGTCCCTGAAAATGAAGCTGGGGATGATCAGTATCGTAAATAATACTGAACTCGCAAGGCAGTTGAGTGATGAGCTGGGAGAATCTGTTTCCTATGCCCAAGCCGCTGCATGGATTCACTCTGGAATGATTCAGCTTCGGCACTATCTAAATCAAAAAGGTTTCGGAATAAAAAACAAAAAAAATGACTCAAAAGCGTCATAATCATAAAAGTCATTGGATATCCAAGCGTTCATGCGTCTGGATATCGTATACCCAGTCGAAATATAAGTCTTATGAAATGCATTGACTTCGATAATGAGATTATCCTCACTCTTTCTCCCTTGCAACGCGCCCATCTTGCAATATGCCCGAAATGCCGTCTGCGTTGGGATGAGCAAACTCTTGAACGAGCCATCATCAATAAGCCCTTTAATCCCGAAGCAGAGCCGGATGTTGATCTTGGAGATAAACCATTTTCAAATGGCTGGGTAACGCCGGAGTTTAAGCGCATGCTGTCGGAAGGCCAACCCCGTCAGACGATTACACAAAAATCACAATCAAACCAAGACAATGTATTCAAAATTATTCTGAAATTTGTTGAAGAAACCATTTCATTAGTCAGATGTTCCGGGACTGCTATAGGTCATCATCGCCCTATGCCGCTTCGTGGTGCTGCAGCGCAAGATCAGAAGATAGCCAACCCCATCACAGTATCACATGATTTTATATCGCCCCCTTTTTCTGTAGAAATTGCGTTTGCCCCTCTAATTGCTCACGGTGAAACCAGCATCGTTTTTTCTGTTTTCCATAATAATTTGGGAATATTTTTAACCGGCATTAAAATCTTAATATCTGGTGAGCAAATTCACATTCTTTATACCGATAATGAGGGTAAGGCAGCATGCAATCTCAAAGGACCCGCTGAATATTCTGTCGAAATTAGTTCATCAGAAGGCTTAATAAAAGTGGAAATCACTATTGTAACATGAACGATACATGAATCATTACATATAGCAGGTTAACAACACGCAATTGAGTATATTACATTCACTTGACACCCAGGAGATTTTTACTCGGGATAAGCTATTTAATAGCATCATAAAAGCTTTTCCAGACACTGAGGCTAAGCAGTTGAAAAACATCCTGTCTAATCCCTCAATTATAGAAAATCTGATTAACCTCCTGCCTCCTGCTCAACAATCCATTGTCCTTTCCATCCTGACGTCAGCTGAGCAAGTTCCTGACCATGCCACAGCCCTTTTCAAGCAGGGGCGCTTTGCTGAAGCCCGAGAAAAGTTCAAGCAGAGTATCGCAATTTATTCCGTGGAGCTGAACTCTGGATCGCTCCACCTTGATTATGCCTGTAGTCTTTCCAATAAGCGCACTTTAGCTCTTTTTCATAATATGCTGGCCAACATCGAATGGTGCCTTGGCAACCCTGAACCTTCCAAATGTCATCACATGGAGGCGTTGCGCCTGTCTGAAGAGGTGGCTGACCTGGATACTCTGGTTAAGAGCATCCTCGGCTTGGGCAGCTATTACTGTGAGGTGGGGGATTATGAACAGGGACTCGCCTGCTGCCAGCAGGTAACTGAGTTGTTGCGCGGCCAAGATGATCGCTGGCAGATTCAAGGCCACGTTTTGTCGACGCTGAGCAGGATTTACGCTGGTATAGGCCAAAACGAAGAGGCCATGGACTGGGCAGAAAAGGCTGTCGAGATTGCCAGGGTTTCGGAGAATAAAAATAACAACGTCTTGGCTACAAGTCTTAACACACTTGGAATCAGGCAGATGGATGCTGGCATGATTGACTCTGCCCTCTCCACCTTGCGGGAAGGTATAGAGGTCGCCCAGAAGAGGTCGGATTCATACTGGGAGGCAGTGCTGCTGGCTAACTATGCCCGCAGCGTCCTTGACAAGCCAGACTGCGATCATAACGAGGTTAAACGGTTACTCGACCGGGTGTCAGAGCTCACCAAGACTACCGATGACTTGTCAATGGCGGCCCATGTCCTTGATGCCTCTGGATGGCTGTCCCTTGCCTGTGGTGATTTCGAGTTGGCGGTGGAGTCATTCACTAAGTTAGCCGATATCCAGGGGACTATTGGTGCCTCTTCGAGTCAAGCCGATGCGCTGCTAATCCTGGCCATGATTCAACAGCAGCATTTTGGCGATCTAACTGAGGCTATCGATTCCTGCCGTCAGTCAATCGCTATTTTGGAAAAGATTCGTGGCCGTTTCCGCAAAGACTCGCACAGAATTGTCTATGCTGGTTCCACATCAATGCCGTATGCCTTCATAATTCAGGCCCTGCTTGCCTTGGATAGGGTGGACGAAGCTTTTGAGTATGTGGAACGGAACAAGTCCCGCGCCCTGCTCGATCTCCTGCATGCCCCTTTTGCCGCCTATCTCGCGGGCTGTAAGGATTCGGGTTCGAAATCCTGGCAACGACTCTCCGCCCTGCTTGATGAGGCAGGAGAAATCCACAACGCCCTGGAATCCCTTCATGACCCCGAAACCGGGGGTGATTTTCCGGGTGGTGAAGAGCAGGAGCGGGGGGCGCGGGCTGCCATTCCTTTCCTGGAACGTCTGGCCACAGTCGAAGCCGAGGTTTCGGCGGCCTTTGCGGAGCTGGCAGAATTCGACACAGAAACGCTCTCATTCCTGCGGGTGACCTCGGCCACTGTTCCTGAAGCCAGGGAACATCTGGACGACGAGACAGGCATACTTTCTTTGTATCAGACCGAATCCGCACTCCATCTCTTTCTTCTTGGTCGGGATGGCACGATCAAAATGTCAGAAGTTGCGATTGATGGGGACACAGCAGCGACAACAGTCTTTGGACTATTGCATGGTATCCTCAATACCCGTTATTTACCCATTCGTTCTCATGAAGTTAAGCGCCAAGTTTGGCAGCCGCTGGTTCGCCTCTTTGATGCTCTTATCAGGCCGCTTAGCGTTGAGTTGTCCCGCTTTCAGCGTATCATCATCTCGCCGCACCTCTTTTGGCACTTTTTTCCATTCCATGCCCTGTTGGACAATACCACCGGTCAATACTTCTGCGATCAGTTTGAGGTAGGCTACTGTCCATCCGCCGCCATCCTCAGAGAGTGTCGGCAGAAAATAAAAACTGGCCGTGACCGGGCCCTTATCCTTAGCCGGGGTAATGAGACACTGCCTCATGTTGACGAGGAGGCAGTGCGGATCGCTGCTGCATTCGGTCAGGGAGGATCGGTATACAAAGGTCAGTCAGCCTATTTTTCACGAAGTGTTGACGATTCTTTTGATGTGATCCATCTCGCCTGCCATGGTTTTTTCAACGACAGCCAGCCCCTTCTTTCTGGTCTCGACCTGCCGCCTGGCCCGATTCAGGACCGACAGACCTTTGTCGGCGACCTCTTCGGGGCACAGCTCAACAGTTCACTGGTCACAGTGAGTGCCTGCGAGTCGGGGTTAAGTGAGTTTACACAGGCTGATGAGTTAATTGGCTTGAGCCGGAGTATCCTCCATGCCGGCGCCGCAGCGACAATGCTCAGCCTCTGGCAGGTGGCCGATTCCAGCACCTGCGAACTTATGGAAAATTTTTACTGGCACTACGCCCGAAACAGGCAGACGAAGACCCGAGGACTGCAACTGGCCATGCAGGCCATTAAGGCCCGAGAAGAATATGCCCACCCCTTCTTCTGGGCGCCGTTTGTGATAATCGGTGATTGGAGATGATTGGTTGGGTTGGGAGAGTAATTTGACACAACCGAGACATAGTTCTCGGTTCACTAGAAAATAGCCTTTGGGTAGAGTCGGATTAAAAACAGATGTCCAGAACTGTCAGGGGGAGCGATTACAAATGATAAAAAAAGAGAATATTGCTTCATTAGAAGCTATCGTGCAACAAAAAGGCAGCCCCTTATTTGAAGAATCGTCAGAGCTCGTATGCCCCCATTGTAGTCACACAAACGAGAATGGCGGGACATATTGTGCAGAGTGTGGTGCTATTCTGCAACAGCCAGCTACATGCCCAAAGTGCAACGCAGTTGCGCGGCCCCGTGCTGATATTTGTGAAGCGTGCGGCACATGGCTGCTGAAAGGGCAGTGCATGTTTTGTTATGCTCAAATCTCAGAGAATGAAAACTTTTGTGGTGAATGCGGAAACCCTATTGCGGGCATTACTTGTCAGCGATGCGGAAAGCTTAGCATATTTGATTTTTGTAAGTCTTGCGGAACACCTCTTTCGATTCAAGCAAAGGAGATGGTTCAGGAGATAATGCAAGATCCTGACTTCAAAGAGATGGTGTCGCTTTTTGAACAATTAGGCAATGCTGATGATCTGACTTCTGTCACGACAAATGTATCCGATAATGTTGATATGACTAATACTGAGACAATCTCTTCACTTCACGATAATCAGGTGTTTAGACTGAAGGCTTATCGGGAGGCAGTTCATAAATCTATCACCGAGCCTAAACCCAAACTTGCCTCCAAGGCCCTCTTTTCAGGCGAGCAAAAGGCTCGCATTCATCAGTTAAACAAAGAGATTTTCAAGGAAGAAGAAAGAAAGCGGATTGAGGAAGAAAAACGTAAGCAGGAAGAAGAACGGAACCGAAGAGAAGCTGAGGAGCGAAGGCGTAAAGATGAAGTACGAAGACGGGAACAAGAGCGGAGGGTTCAGGCGTTGCTCAATGAAATGGGGGGCAAGACCTTTTCCTCTAATCAGGAGGCGCGTAGGTTTTTCATGAACATCATTGCTGGACTGCCGGAAGAAGTTAAAAGAAAGATTACCGATAGAGGCATGGGCTGGCGCTGTAATGCCTATGGTTGTGTGCATAATTCCCCCGGAGAATGCGCTGACCCCTCTCGGGGGGGCGTTTGGCTTCTTCGTTGACAATAAAGGAGAGATAGGCAATGTCCACAGTTCGTGAAGTTGGTTCAACAATATCAGCCGGTGTAGGCCCATCAGGGTCTGGAGGCACAGTCCATGCCGGTGGTAGAGATATTTCTTCAGGCTTCAGGCCATCCATTTCCGGTACGATACATGCCAGTGGCCCTGACATCAGTTCAG
>DYRE01000141.1 GCA_020718965.1 Desulfomonile tiedjei | reverse complement strand
CTCGAATATGCTGGTTCAACTGAGTGACACCTGATTGTCGATCTCTGGAATATGGCATGCAATCATCGTCTCCGGCGCGTATGGGGCCCACTTTTCCCCCAAAGGCCAAAGCGATGGCCTGGTGACCGCCGCAGATTCCAAGAATCGGTATGTCGAGCTGATCTGTGATCTGAGGGATCATCCAGAGAAAATTTTGCAACGCGACTCCATTGGAGCCTGTATATCGACACCATGGCGTACCCTGAGGGCTCAGGACTATAAATTCGGGGTTTAGGTCTGAAATAGTGTCAATTAATGCGGTCCGGAAGTCCAGCGTCACCACATTTTTGTTCCCGCTTATCTCGCTGATGACTGACCGAACGCGCCTACACCCCCCCGAACAACCGTCTGGGGAAAGCCCAATCATTATCCACGGTCTCTGATGAGCTTCTTTAGAAATTTCCTGCGCGTTTGGAGAATCCGGACAGATAAGACCTGTGACAACCATAAACAAACAAGCGAAGGCAAGGTTGGCTAAGCAACTTAGTAACGGTACTACACTTTTGCGTATAAACAACATAGGCCGTTTCCCATAACCAATATAGAACCAGACCTATATTTATAGCTTACCTTGCGGCAAATAGGCAACAAGCCAAATCTGCAAAAAAAAACCTTGCTCAATCCGGATGAATTCAGATAATTTTTTTCGCTCGTTCTTTTTCGCTGTAGACGCAACCACAGTACTTCTGGCGATAAAGCCCCAGTTTTCTATACCTTTTAACCCCTTCGTTCCAGCCGGTTCTCCAGTCTTGATACACGAACGCGATTCTATACCGCTCTGAAATGATCTCGCATGTTTCTTTCAACAATTCATGTTTTTGAAAACGGCTATATAAAAGAGTGGTGGAAAACGCGTCGAAACCTTTAGTTTCAGCTAGGCGCGCGACAAAGTTTATTCTAAAATTGAAGCAAACCTTACACCTTTGAGTTTCCCTAAACACTACTTCTCGGAACCAGTCGTCCATTTCAATACCGGATTCATCCATAATAACCTTGATATGGTTGGTTTCAGTATATGATAGGAATGCGTCGAGTCGTCTCAAATTTTCACTATACGGATGAATGTTGGGGTTAAAGAAAAAGGCTGTGACGTCGTGACCCTGGTTCGATAGGTCGTCATAGGGAACAACTAGACAGGGAGCGCAGCACGCGTGCAGGAGTATCTTCATTAATCGGGTTGTCTCCTTTCGAGAGTCATGATATTTTCGATAATTAAATCTCAGAAAACATTTTAGGAAACTCTGGTTTGACCGTAATGCTTAAATGTCGAAAATGTTTATTAGCAATAATCATCGTAACTGCAATAGCCGGTACGTCGCATGGATCTGATGAATCTGCGCTTATTGAGGCTTTTTCCCAGACAGCTACAGCCTATGCCAATGAAACTTTTCTGTTGTTGGGAATGGTTGGAGATCAATTTGTGTCTGGAATATTTAGCCAAGAAACTGCAATGCGCACAGTGGTAAATGTTCAAAAGAGAATCCGTAAAATCAGATCCAAAATAAATCTGGCGCTCGGGATGGCCAGGACAGAACGAGACAGAAAATGGCTCAAAATGCTCGATGGTATTTTTATTTGTCTCGACCAACAAGCTTGGGCTATGAGCAAATATGTTAATGAAAAAATACCGGCGCGAGCAAAGCATTTCGATGAGTTGAGGAACAATTGTATTGAAAAACTGAATCTTCTGGAACAATATCACAGTTCTTTTTGGTCCTCTGAAGAACTGCCCGCTCCTCTTAGTACCCGATGATCCCCAACCCGTAGAGTTAATTTTTCCCTGTCAAAATACTCCAGAAGAGGGATGTTATATTTCCTGGACGATTTGGTTATCTCCTGGAAACCGGACGGTGTTATAAAGCCTTCCTTCTTCAGATGAGCGACAAGCTTTTCCTTGATAGTTTGAATGAAATCAGAAGAGAAATACATTTCTTCTTTTACTTTTATTATTTTGCCTTCTTTTTCGAGCACTGAAAGTAGGCTCTTGACCTGTTTGAGTTCAGCGCCGACTGTGGCTATTAATTCCTTGAGGACCGGCGGGGTTCGCTTGTCCGTGGTTATTGCCCCGAAAAGCTTTTCCTTGATATTTTTTTCGTCATCCTTCAATTTTACGAAATGTTCGGCCGATCTTATGGTGTTTATTTGATCGACCAATGTTCCTGAGGAAATCAAGTCATCTAATGCTATTTTGAAAAGGCGGTCGCTACCAGGAGTCATTGATCGCAACTCCTGTTTTGAAATACCTTCCTTTAGCGGATTCTCCTTGTGAAACCGGACCAGCTTATCCGAGATCTTTCTCTGAACCAGTTCCAGAAAACCTCTGTGAACGAGCCTGCGTTCCGTAGAATCCAGTTGGATTACTATTTTCTTTGTTCTGAGTTTGTCCAGAGTTTTGTCAAGTCTGGTTGATGAAAAAGATGACATGCCCATCAGTTCATTTCTATTCACCCCGTTGACGCCGGCCCCCTTTATCAAAGAGGCTATTAGGCTGGGGTCGTCTTCCCTTTCGGTTTCCAGGAAAGACTTAACAGATCTGGCCCTCAGTTTGGGGGCCCTCGGATTGATTACCACTCCGCCTCCGAGAGTCACTGAAGGGGAAAGGGCGCGTACGACAAACCGATCACCTGTAGCAGGAACTATTGGCGACGAGGTACGCAACTGTGCCACAACTTCTTCTCCTGGTTCCAGACATTCCCTGTCGGGGAGGGCTATTGTAGCTTCAACATCAGTTGTGTAATGATGAAGCCTCAATTTTTTCAGGTTTGTAAGCCTGATTGGACTTCGGTTGAGCGATGTGAAGTTTACGTCGACAATATAAGAAGGACGGAATTCTCCATTATGGGTTACGACGTTTCCCCTGTGGACATCGCCCTGTTCAATCCCTCTAAGGTTTACCGCCACTCGTTCCCCTGGAAATGATTGTTGTTCGAAGCGATTATGTGACTCAATGGACCTCACAGAAGAATGGATTCCCTGCGGCAGAATTTCTACGTCATCCCCAACTGAAATCGTTCCGGAAATTAGAGTTCCGGCAACCACGGTCCCATGACCTTTTAGTGTGAAAACCCTATCTATCGGTAGCCTTAAAAGGCCGTGAACAGATTTCTCGCCCACCTTCTCGCTGAGGTTCAAGACGACGTTCTTAACTTCTTCAATTCCCTCGCCAGTTTTCGAGGAAACTCTAACCATTGGGGCATTTTCAAGGAAGGTTCCCTGGACAAGATCCTTGGTATATTCTTCGGCCAGAAGAGCGAATTCTTCGTCAACAAGGTCCATTTTAGTCAGTACAACCAGACCATGCTTAATTCCGAGTAGACATAAAATATCGAGATGTTCCACGGTCTGGGGCATCACACCTTCATCGAGGGCAACAATGAGCGCGGCAATATCTATTCCCCCGGCTCCGGCTACCATCTGCCTCACAAATCTTTCGTGTCCGGGAACGTCAACTATACCGATTCTAACGTCGGAGCCGAGATCAAGATAGGCAAAGCCGAGTTCGATGCTGATTCCTCTTTCTTTTTCTTCTTTGAGTCTATCGGTATCTATACCGGTAAGAGCCCGGACAAGTTGGGTTTTCCCATGATCTATGTGGCCTGCGGTTCCGAGAATTACCCGTTTCATAAAAATTATCCTTCGATTTCGAGTACAGGCAAAAAATTAGTTCTCATCGTTTGCTGGTACGCTCTGAGTTTTTCTGCCTTGATTCTTTTTCTGAGGCTTTACCTGAGGCTGGTTTGGAGGCGCCTTCTTTTTTGTGACATCGACGTCAAGTTCCGCCAGTATATCGATGCTTCTGACTTCGATAATACTGTCGTCAACAAGTTTTAGCAGAACAGTTTCTTCCAGGGGATTGTGTTTAACCACAAAGCCTTCCCCTTTAGTGGTGGAGACCAGTTTTCCAACTTTGGGCAAGCTTTTTATAAATTCCTCGTAAACCTCGTGCTCGTAACTCAGACAGCACATCAGTCGACCACAGACACCGGAAATCTTTGTGGGATTCAGCGAGAGGTTCTGGTTCTTAGCCATCTTGACTGAGACTGGCCTGAAGTCGGTCAGAAATCTCGAACAACAAAGCTCCTGACCGCAGCATGCAATGCCTCCTGTCATTTTGGCCTCATGCCTGACACCTATCTGTCTCATCTCAATACGAACGGGAAATCTGGCTACTAGAGATTTGACCAGCTCTCTAAAATCGACCCTTCCTTCGGAAGTAAAATAAAATACATATTTGGAGCAATCGAAAAAGCACTCCACCGAAACCAGTTTCATGGGAAGCTGGAGTTCATCAATCTTGTCAATGCAGTAAGAATAAGCTTCCGACTCCCTCTGGCAGCATCGCTCTCTTTGATCGATATCAACCTTGGTGCCCTTGCGAATAATCCTCCTGAGAGTTTCGGCCTGAGCCGAATCAATTTCTCTTTCAAAGGATGGAATTGCGACCTGGCCTAACCCCAAACCCTTTTCCGTTTTGACAACCACCCATTCTCCATAATTAACATCCAAGTCCACTGAGTCGAAATGATAGACTTTGCAAGCGTAGCCAAATCTTATCCCCGCAAGTTTGACATGAACAGAGCGGGATTTATCTTCCGCAATTTCAGCGACGGTAAAGGAGAGGTCTTTGATCGCTGTATCTTCAAGAACGTGACAATACTCAAGTGATGTTTCTAGAGTATCGATTTCTTCACCTGGCTCCACAATATCGGACTTGTCAACTTGACTCAGGGATGATTTTGGCTCGAAGTCGGAAACATGAACCGACCCGGTTTCAACGGGTTCATCTGGAGGAGCCTGATTTAGAGGTTTAGTATCGGTCAAAGAATGACGTTTGGAATTGTCCAGAGTCCGGTTTCGTCTCCTGGGCTTCCTTCCCGGCCCTTTGCCGTATGAACGAGGCAGGTATGAATTTTCTTCACGCTTTTTATCGTCTATCATTCTTGAAGCCCTCGCTAATTGCGCCTTGAAATGATTATCCTGATGTTTCGTTCATTTTCTGGCGTATTCGCAGAAACATGACGTCCGATAAAAGATTCCTGTTGATGTTTGTCTCGGAATCGACTGAAATGAGCGCATTGGACATCAAATCGCGTATTGAAAGCAGTTTCTCGATGGAATAATGTTGGGCCGAAGAGTTTAAAATGTCAATGAGGTCAGTGTTTATAATCTCGGAAGCCTGACCATTCAATTTAAGCGTCATCAAGTCTCTAACCCAAGTCATGCCAAATTCAATCGCTTCAAACAATTTGCGCTGATCGACGCTAACCTGAGCCGAGAGTTCAAGAAGGGCAGCAAGGCCAAACTCTGGCCCGGCATTCAAGAAATCCATTATTGATTTTCTGAGGTGAATAGTCCCGGTCGAATGCAGTTCCAGCGCGCGACCCAAGCTACCAGACGATAGACCTGCTATAGTATCAGCTTCCTCAACGCCAAGTTTTTTCGTCCCTACAAGTTCCTGGGTTATCAGCGATCTGCCCAACGGCGAGAACTTGACCTTTCTGAGTCTGGACCTGACCGTAGGTAGCAAATAGGAAGCTTTTGCTGTTACAAGTATCATTATACTACCGGCGGGCGGTTCTTCAAGGGTCTTGAGCAGTGCGTTCTGCGCGGCTCGATTAATTAGGTGGGCATCGTCAATAATGATCACACGGAAAAGGGCTTCAACCGGGGAATATTTCAGGAAGCTCTGAAGATAGCGCACCCTGTCAATTTTGAAGGATCCCTTGATAGGAGTTTCAATTCGAACGTCAGGATGATTCCCTTTCCTGATCCTGTCACATATGTTGCATTTAGAATGATCTGTTTGGAAATAGCGGGAGCAGTTGAGCATGCAGGCGAACTCAATCGCTACAAGAAGTTTTCCAATGCCTTCAACCCCGGAAAAAAGATAAGACTGTGCGGTTTGTCCGTCCTTCGATGACTTTTCAAGAACATCAAATACCTTTTTGTGCCCCAGTATATCAGTCATTGTGGAACTTTAACAAACCCTTCTGACGAAAGGATTTGACAAGGCCACAAATATTGTAACAGCATTGTGTCAGCAACTGTATGTAATGCAAAGCCTAAATTAAACTACCCTCGTTTGACG
>DYRE01000140.1 GCA_020718965.1 Desulfomonile tiedjei | reverse complement strand
AAATCCCCGCAAACAAAGGCAATATCGTGCAGGAACAAACCGCCAGAACGGTCCCCGAAACCGATGCGACCGGATAGGCGATCCATTTGGAAGCGGTCGGCCCAAGGTACTTCATGACTCCTTCCTGGCTTACGAATACGCCGATTGCGCCAGCGATGAAGAAAGCGGGAACGAGACACAGGAGCACATGCTCCTGGGCGTACCATCTCACAAGAGCGAAAGATTCCTTCACCGCATTGTCAAATCTCATATTCCCAACAGGTAGGTAGTAACACATCATGAAGACAGCGCTGATTAACGCCAAAGGCTTCCATTCATCCCGCCAGTAAGAAGTAAAAGCGCTATGCCTAAGTCGTGCGACCAATGATATGGAAGCGTCATTACTGCCTTGTTGTTTAATGGCGGATAGATTGGTGTCGGTACTCATCGTTATTTTTTATCCTCTTGGTCGTATCAAAATGAACAAACCCACCTGATTGAGCGTCGTGCCTGGAAGTCACCGGAATTGGCATATCCTATTTTACTATTTGCCTAATTCATCAAATTTCCGGTAAATCAATTTACAACCTGATTCGATGCATATTATATTTCGAATGGTACGAACCTCCTCTAAGATCAAGCAACCATTACAGAGCGCTGGGCATCAAGCCTTTTAATTACGACACCCTCAACACACCTGGCAAAATCCAGAGCGCATGGCATAGTAAGCCGGTACATCATCTTAAGCCCATCTCTGCGATCCGTCACAATGCCTGTCTTTTTTAGCACGGATAAGTGCTTTGAAACATTAGATATTTCTGTGCCGACATGCTCTACAATCTCGCAGACACACTTTTCGCCGAGCTGCAGGAATTCAATGATTCCCAGTCGAAGGGGATGACCCATGGCCTTGAAAACTTCTGCTTTTAACCGGAGCCTTTCGTTTTCGTAGGGGTTCATACTTGTTACTCCATTTGCCTTATTGGTAAAATAGTAAAACAGACCATCACTTTTGTCAAGTTTGTTTTGCAGACTGATCTTCTACAGTTGAGACAGTTTTTGATGGATCTATTACGGCGCAACATTCGAAAATACAACGGCTGCTTTTCAAGAACGATGAAATCATGGCGCCAAACTTGTGTGACATTTCCAAAAGAGTAGCGTTTACACAAAAAGATTTGCATAATCTCATTGAAAATACTAAGAAAATATCGACTGAATTAGTTTTGGGACCGATCTTAGATATGGGCGTTTCACATTTGTACGGTCGATCCATCCACGTTTTTACTAATTTTGACCCCCCTTCCAGAAAGGAACACACATGATTCGAGTGACCTGTTTTGGAGCCGCCGGTTCTGTAACCGGCTCTAACTACCTCGTAGAAACATCAGACGGAAAAAAAATAATTGTGGATTGTGGACTGTTTCAGGGAAACAAGGAAATGGAACTCCGGAACTGGGAAGACTGGGAATATGACCCAAAGGAGATCAAAACCATCATCCTGACTCACGCCCATATTGACCACAGTGGACGTATTCCAAAGATTGTCAAGGATGGTTTTCGTGGCAAAATAATCGCATCTCCTCCCACTTTTGAACTTTGCGAAGTCATGCTGCTAGACTCGGCCCACATTCAGGAAATGGAAGCGGAATGGAAAACCAGAAAGAACAAGAGACGTGCAAGAAAAGAATCCAAACCGCTATATGACACCAGAGACGCGACGGAAAGTCTACGATTCTTCCAGCCAACGGAACTGGACCAGATTGTCGACATTGAACCCGGGATCAAGGCAAGGCTCAGAAACGCCGGACACGTCCTAGGTTCAACTATCGTGGAACTCTGGTTACAGGAAGGCAACAAAGAAACCAAGATAGTGTTTTCGGGCGATCTTGGCAAACATGACCAGTTGATTGTCAGGGATCCTTTTGGAGTAACGCAAGCGGATTTTCTTTTCGTTGAGTCAACCTACGGTGATAGGCTTCACAAAAATTTTCAGGACAGTAAGGCCGAGTTTCTGGAAGCAATTCAATATGCGGTATCCAACAATGAAAAGGTTATCATTCCGGCATTTGCCCTTGAAAGGACTCAGGAAATACTTTATCTGTTGGGGGAGTTTTCCAGAACTGGAGAAATCGGTCGCATCCCAATATATCTGGATAGCCCATTAGCCATCAAGGCGACAGAAATCTTCCGAAAAAACAAAACCTATTATGATGAAGCTACCCAGGCCATCGTAGACAGTGGATTCGACCCGTTCGATATGCCCAACCTTAAGCTAACCCCTTCGACAAAAGAGTCCATGCAAATAAACGAATCCAGAGGTTCAGCAATAGTAATTTCCGCTAACGGCATGTGCACAGCGGGACGCATCAAGCACCACCTCAAACATAATTTGTGGCGTTCCGGAGCAAGCATAATCATCGCCGGTTTTCAGGCTCAGGGATCGACAGGGAGGCAGATCGTTGACGGAGCAAAGGCTGTTACCATATTTGGAGAGAGAGTTGCGGTAAAAGCAAGGGTTTTTACTATTGGTGGTTTCTCCGCTCATGCCGATCAAGCTGACCTTTTGGCCTGGGTAGGGAACTTTGCGTCAGAATCCAGGCCAAGAATATTTGTAACCCACGGAGAACCGCTTTCAAGTCAGGCTCTCGCCAAAAAAATCAGGGAGACTCTTCGGTTAGACGCCTATGTGCCTAGCTGGAGAGAGGTGTTAACGCTCGACGAAGTAGAGGCGATCCCGAAAATTGTTCCAGAGTGTGTCTATGAAGATCTACGCGAGCACACTATTGCTCTCATATCCGAAATAGAAGCTGAAATCGCCAAATTGAAGAAACAACTAGCTTCACCAGAGAAAAGAGTAGTGGCTGACGACATTGAGCGACTAAGAGACGCCCGTGATGATTTGCAGACAGTTGTTTCAGGATAATATCCCAATTTTCTGAACATCGGCATGACGGAAGCCCCACCGTCATGCCACAATGTCACTTGTCCGTCTACGAAATTAATTTGTGTAGATTGTTGCTACTATTTCATTTTTCTCAGCCTTACCTCCACGCCGTCTGTTTCTTTCATCAGACCTGTCAATTTCGAAATATCAGTATCCCCTGTGTGATATGGATAAAGGACTTTGGGCTTAAAAGCCTTGGCCGCGTCGGCTACCATTTCCGGCGACATAGTGTACGGTAGATTCATAGGCAGAAAGGCCACGTCTATGTTTTCGAGTTTTTTCATTTCTGGCGTGTTTTCAGTGTCGCCGGCAACGTAAATCTTTTTGTCTCCAAATGTGAATATGTATCCGTTTCCGACTCCTTTCGGGTGATACGGTTCACCTGGTTTTCTCATATGTAACAGATTATAAGCTGGCACGGCTTCTATTAGCACGCCATTTAGATTTTTTTTGTCGCCATTTCTCATTGCCAGACTTTGACGGATTTTCTTCTGACTCTTCTCGTTACATACGATCATCGTGTCTTTTGTTCGAATCTTGTTGATCGTGTCAACGTCCAGATGGTCTTGATGCTCATGGGTAATAACGATGAAGTCGGCCTTGGGTAACTTTGAATAGTCCGCAAGTTTGCTCCAGGGATCAACGTGGAAAATTTTTCCATTGAAATTGAACATCAGGGTTCCATGACCTATGAATGTAATGGTGAGGTCACCAGCCTGCGTTTTTATCACGTCAGTTTCAAACCTCTGTTCAGCCAGTCCTGTTGAAACAATCAAGAAGAACACCATGAAGAAAAGGGCAAACAATCGAGCCACCGCATACCTCCTTGAAAGGATCTTTTTTGATACCACTACCAGAGAATCATCTTGATCAAACATGGTTCTATTCTTGCTGATTCGGCGGTTCCTTAAGTCGAATCAGGACCCATTCCTCCGTCCTTTTTTCCCCAAAATGAACTAAAACTTGAGTCTCATCCTGGGTCAAATTGTATATCCCCGTTTCCATTATGACAGCGTTATTGCTATCGTCGGCGAATGTCCAGACAGCACGCTGAGACTGTTTCTCGACTAATCCTTTTATAGGCTTGGCCGTTTCTTCCTGCGTATTGTAATAGGTTCCCTGAATGATACCATCCTTGTTTACAGCAAGTTGTAGAACCATGCTGGAGTCTTTAGCGACATCCTGGGTTAAAGCGAACACACCCAGAGGCATCCATTGGGCAGCGTCATCTCTAACTTCGGGAGTGTCGGCCAGAATCTGGACAGCCTGGTCATAATACTCAACAGAGGAGCAAAGACGCCGGCCATTCAAATAAACGAAACCATTGTCGTAGTAAAAGTTCGAACCATAATTATAGTAAAGTGGTGTTCCCCAATTCCAGACAATCCAGGAACTCAAGGCAACCCACGTGGCTGGCCGCCACCAGTAATTCCAGGGGTGGTGAGGCCAAACGTGATTGTGCCAGTAATGCCTGGTAAGGTTAGGGTGACGCCCCCACCAGTTCTTATTGGACATATTGTGGTAGCGCTGGGAATATGAGTCTCTGATATGCTGGGTCGTCCTTGGATTTAGTCGCTGATTCGCATGATCTCCCCTGATCGGCATGTGTCCTGAGACTGCTTGTTCAGAGGGATGCTTGCCCTTGTTCAAGAAGTGATCAAGCGCAACTGCGCCTGCAGCGCCACCCAAAACAGCGCCACCGACTTTACCCAGCCCGGCGCCAGGTCTGCGGGTTGCTTTCCCGGAACCATTTTTCGGCAGATTCAGAAATTGTTGTAATTGACCCTGAGTCGGCCTCTCTCTGAAAGCTTTTCCAGGACCCGGGCCGATATTCTGATTGGGCGGACGTTTGTCGAACTGAGCCGGCCTGTCCCTGAATGATTGTCCGCGTTGAGGTTGAAAAGCGCCGGGGCCAGTTCTCCTATCCAACTGATTTGGCGCTTGTCTAAATGGTTGCCCTGGCTGGCCTTGAAAAGTTCGACTGGGTTCTCTTCTTTCCGGAGGCTTGACATTCATTCGAGGCTGAACGATCTGCTTCTGAACATTCGGGATCCTGCCGGAGAAGCCAGGGTTAACCCGCCTGTTTTCTTGCGGTCTGGGCCTTACGGCTTGGCCTGAAGGTACTTGTCTGTTTATCGAAGGGCGCCCCTGAGATGGCGCGGCTCGGTTGGGCTCAATTCTTGGACTGCGGTTTACCCCTCCCTTGATTTCTCTCTTTTCCCCTTCTTTTCTATCGCCTGGACCGCGGGCGTTTGAATAGCCTATCGAAAAAACCAATATGGTAATTATGGCAAACAGCATATTCCATTTTTTGAGCATTACGAATCTCCTATCATGCGTCAAACCCGACACTTTTGGTTCTTTACAACGATTTGGGCCTAGACGACTCTCATCCGTCTGACCCCCAAACCATGAACTCAGTGTATATGTTACCGTCCAACAGGGTATATCCCGCGCTCAGCAATTAGTGGCCATTCCAAATTATCATAGCATTGTATACTATGAGATCAAGCCTACTAGCACACGCGTTCCCATCAGCGCCAGAAGCACTGCAAACACTTGCTTCAGCCTTTTGACCGGTAACCGATGGGCAAGTCCGGCTCCCAAAGGCGCTGTCAGTACGCTTGCGCAGACAATACCAAGAAAAGCAGGGAGATAAACGTAGCCTAAAGAATAATCCGGCAAATTCAATGAGTGCACCCCTGAATAAATGAAGCCCACTGTACCTGCGACCGCAATAGGAAAACCAATCGCAGCCGAAGTGCCAATCGCATGATGGGGCGGAACGTTGCACCAGATCATAAAGGGAACGGATAGACTGCCTCCGCCTATTCCGACAAAACTCGACACTGCCCCGATTATGTTCCCCACTCCAAACATACCGAAGCTTCCTGGTAATTGCCTTGAAGGGCTTGGTTTTCTGTCGAGAGCCATCTGGAAAGCCACATAATACAAAAAGATTACAAAAAAGACGCTAAGAAAGCCTGTGGACATTCTGGCCGCTACGCATGAGCCAAGAAATGTACCCAAAAGTATACCCAGAACAATCCGTTTGAAAATGTCCCATCGAACAGCCCCGTGTTTATTGTGAGCCATAAAACTCGATATTGAAGTGAACATGATGCTCGCCATGGAAGTTCCTAAAGCCAGATGCATTATGTGATCGTACGAAAAATCCTGTGCGGTAAAGCAGTAAACGAGCATCGGCACAATAACTAATCCTCCCCCTACCCCAAGCAATCCC
>DYRE01000005.1 GCA_020718965.1 Desulfomonile tiedjei | reverse complement strand
GGTAACAATGGGTGAATATTATCGAGACCATGGGCAGCATTCGCTGATTATATACGATGACCTTTCCAAACAGGCAGTCGCTTATCGTCAGTTGTCTTTGTTGCTTCGAAGGCCCCCCGGACGTGAAGCCTATCCGGGTGACGTTTTCTATCTTCACTCCAGACTTCTCGAGAGAGCGGCAAAGCTCAACACCATTGATGGAGGAGGCAGTCTTACCGCTCTGCCCATTATCGAGACTCAGGCGGGTGACGTTTCTGCCTATATTCCCACTAATGTTATCTCGATTACCGACGGCCAGATCTTTCTGTCGACTGACCTTTTCTACTCCGGTGTTCGACCCGCTATTAACGTTGGCTTGAGCGTATCTCGAGTTGGGGGTAATGCTCAGATCAAGGCCATGAAACAGGTCGCAGGAACATTGCGCCTCGACTTGGCTCAGTTCAGGGAACTTGAAGCCTTTGCTCAATTTGGATCAGATTTGGACAAAGTCACACAGGCTCAGTTGGCCAGAGGAACAAGATTGGTTGAAATACTCAAGCAGCCCCAGTATGAACCAATGGCTGCTGAGAAGCAGATAGCTGTCATTTTCGCAGCCACCAATGGGTTTGTGGATGAATACGACGTAAGAGTGTTGACGGAATATGAGAGACAGTACTTAAGCTTTATTGAAAACAGCTATCCGGATATTTTGACAGAAATAAGAGAAAAGAAGATCATATCTGCAGAACTCGAATCAAAAATGAAGAAGATATTGGATGAGTTCAAGGCAGTGTTCAATCCTCCGTCTGTGTCTCTTGTTTAGCCTGTGGGAAAATGCCTAATTTGGTTTGACATCCGGATTTAGTCCGCAAGGAATGAGGTCGAAATGGCAAGTCTACGAGACATTCGTAAACGCATAGCCAGCGTTAAGAATACTCAGAAGATTACCAAAGCCATGAAAATGGTGGCGGCGGCCAAGCTGCGTAGGGCTGAGGAGGCGATCAAAGCCGGCAGGCCCTTCTCTGAGAAAATGCGTGAAGTGATGATGTCCTTGGCCGCGAGGACCCACGCTCATCAAATGCTTGAGTCTCGTCCGCCTCAAAAGGCTCTTCTGATATTGGTGACTGCTGAACGCGGGTTATGTGGAGCATTCAATACCAATCTCCAGCGTCGAGCTGAGGCTTTCATAAAAGAAATGAAGGCGAAAAGTGTCCAGGTTGATTTGTTAACGGTAGGGCGTAAAGGTAATGACTACTTCCGCAGGCGCCAGGTTACGATAGTCGAAAAATTTAACAATGTGATGAATACCATAAGCTATGACTTGGCCGGACAAATTGTTTCCACTGTCACTGAGAAGTTTCTAGCCGGTGAATATCAGGAAGTCTACGTGGTATACAACAGTTTTCGATCAGCGGTTACCCAGGTAATTACGCTTCGCAAACTTCTGCCTATCGTTCCTGATGAGGAAGGTTCTAAGCCCCGGCAAGCTTATTTGTACGAACCATCGGAGGAAGAGTTACTTGAAGAGCTTCTTCCTAAATATGTGCAAGTTCAAGTTTTCACAGGGTTACTAGATTCAGTTGCGAGTGAGCACGGAGCTAGGATGTCTGCGATGGAGGCTGCGACTACCAACGCAGGTGAGATGATTAACAAACTGACGTTAAAGCTGAACCGAAAGCGTCAGGAATCTATTACAACAGAGTTGATGGAGATCGTCGGCGGGGCCGAAGCGCTCAAAGGTTAGCCGTAGTCTCTCCAATACAAAGTTTCAAAAAGATCAGGAAGATGGTTTCAGGAGGAAATCCTAAAATGAGTGTAGGGAAAATCGTTCAAGTAATCGGCCCCGTCGTTGATGTCGAATTTCCGGAGAATCAGCTTCCGGCGATTTATAACGCCTTACTGATTTCAAATCCTGCGATTAACAGTGAGCCGGATAACCTGGTTGTTGAGGTGGCTCAACATCTTGGGGATAATACTGTGCGAACCATTGCGATGGATTTGACGGATGGTCTTGTGCGAGGAATGCCGGTGAAAGACACAGGCTCTCCGATTCAAGTTCCCGTTGGCAAGTCGGTCCTTGGGAGGATTATTAATGTGGTCGGTCGACCCGTCGATGAAGGTGGTCCCGTTAGCGCCGAAGCCATGAGACCTATTCACCGTCCTGCCCCTTCGTTCGATGAACAAATTACACAGATTTCTATTCAGGAGACGGGAATCAAGGTTGTTGACCTTATCGCTCCGTTCATGAGGGGTGGAAAGATAGGATTCTTTGGGGGCGCAGGCGTTGGGAAGACCGTCTTCATGATGGAGATTATTAACAACATCGCCAAGCAGTTTGGTGGAACCTCTGTGTTTGCGGGAGTCGGCGAAAGGTCTCGTGAAGGGAATGACCTTTACCTTGAAATGGGCGGGGTGCTTCCCGGTCAAAAGAAACCCGAGGGAGAAAGAGTCCTTGATCGCGCCGCGTTGATTTACGGTCAGATGAATGAACCCCCTGGGGCTAGAGCTCGAGTGGCGTTGACTGCTCTTACCGTAGCCGAATATTTCCGTGACGAGCAGGGAATTGATGTTATGCTTTTCATTGATAACATCTTCCGATTCACTCAGGCTGGTTCAGAGGTCTCCGCGCTTCTCGGGCGAATGCCCTCCGCCGTCGGCTACCAGCCAACTCTTGGAACCGATATGGGCGAGTTGCAGGAACGAATATGTTCGACCAGAAACGGCTCAATTACAGCGGTCGAGTGTATTTACGTGCCGGCTGACGATTTGACGGACCCGGCTCCAGCTACTACTTTTGCTCACTTGGATGGAACCGTGGTTCTTTCCCGGCAGGTGGCTGAGTTGGGAATATACCCGGCCGTTGATCCTCTAGACTCTACTTCACGGATCTTGGATCCTAGGGTCTTAGGAGAAGAGCATTACAATGTCACGCGGCAGATTCAGTTAGTCCTTCAAAGGTACAAGGATCTTCAGGATATTATTGCAATCTTGGGTATGGACGAACTATCCGAGGAGGATAAACTGGTTGTGACCAGAGCCAGAAAGATTCAACGGTTCCTGTCTCAACCATTCTTCGTTGCCCAGGAATTTACCGGAACGCCGGGCAAGTATGTAAAGATTGCCGATACCGTTGCGGGATTTAAAGAAATCGTTGAAGGTAAATGCGATGACCTTCCGGAACAGGCGTTCTACATGGTAGGTGATTTAAGTGAGGTTCGAGTCAAGGCTGAGAAACTGGCGAGCGCCACGGCGTGATCAGGAGTAGTTCATGGCTGAAAAATTCAAAGTTGAACTGGTAACTCCACGTGGTATTGTATTAGACAGGATGGTCGATGGAGTTATTGCGCCAGGTGTGATGGGTGAATTTGGAGTTTTGATTGGACATACCCCGATGTTGACTTTTATCAAACCTGGCATCTTTTCTTACCTTGAGTCAGACCGGTTTGTGAAATATGTCGTTGGAGCAGGATTCTGTGAAGTATTGAAGGATACAGTTACTGTTTTGGTTGAGGAAGCTCATTCAGTTGATTCCATAGACAAAAATGAGGCATCTGAGGAACTTGTGATGCTCGAAAGGCAACTTCTGGAGATTAACGCGCTGGAAAATTCAGCTGAGTATGAGAGGATCCTGAACAGAGTTAAGGTAGTCAAAGCAAAAATTTCACTTGCCGGAGGCAATTGACATTTAAATACGCAAACTCGCCGAAAAAGCCTTGGCATGGTCAGGAGTTAGGCCGACTGTCGAGGCTTTTTTGTTGTTACGACCAGAGAGATAAAATTCGTCCCCTCTATTGAATTGTTTGAAAAAGGTTAATTGTTTCATGAACCCCATAACCGTAATAAGGGAGAGAATAGCCAAGTTTGGTCTTGATGGAGTATTGTTCAATACTTCCGAGGTCACTCGCTCATTCAATCTTAGATACATATCAGGTTTTTCGGGTTCTGACGCTACGATTCTGATCACCATGTCAGAATTGAGACTTTTTACCGATGGACGCTACAAACTCCAGTCGAAGGAAGAGTGTAAAGATTTTCAGGTACATGTCACGCGAGATAAAATTAGGTCAATCTCGAATCTGCTTCTTAGAAAAAATATAAAGCGACTTGGACTTGAAGGGAACAGAATCAGCTTCAATCTTGTGTCAGCGTTACAGAGATCTTGCAGAGATATAGAATTGGTTTCCTTCGACAGGCGAAACCTGGACAGCTTAAGAATCAGGAAAGACAGAAGCGAGATTGAAAAGATAGTTTGCGCGGCAAACATCGCTTCTTCAGCCTGTAGTGATCTGTTAGAGACGAGTCTCTCAGGTTTTACCGAGATTGAGATTGCTGGACGTCTGGAATTCCTTTTTAAAAAAAGGGGCGCCTCGGGAGAATCATTTGAAACAATTGTGGCCTCAGGGAGCCGAAGCGCCTTGCCACATGGAATGCCCACAGAAAAAAGAGTTCAATTGGGCGAACTTTTAATAGTGGATTTTGGGTGTATGTTTTCAAATTACTGCAGCGATGAGACTGTGACTTTAGTTGTCGGAGCCCCGAGTTCCCAACAGAAAAAAATCCATCAAGTAGTCTATGACGCTCATCAGAGAGCCTTAGATTGCCTTGAGGCGGGAATTAGGTGCTGTGATGTCGATGCGGTTGCCCGTAAAACGATCGCAGAGGCTGGTTACGGTCAATATTTCCTACATAGTCTAGGACATGGGGTTGGCTTAGAGGTTCATGAAGCTCCCTATCTGTCACCCAGAAGCAAGACCATCCTTGAGGAAGGGATGGTTTTTACTATAGAGCCGGGTATATATGTGGAGGGGTTTGGAGGCGTTAGGCTCGAAAGTCTAGTACATCTCACGGCCTCTGGTCCGGAAATTCTATCTAAAGTTTCCAAAGGACTAATTTCAGTAGACTGAAGTTTTTGTAGATCAGTTTCAATAGGTTGTAGCCATTATTGAAAACAACACTAGAATTTTATTTTGCGTCCGAAGAGTTTCAGAATGGTAGGTTGTTTGAAAAACAAACATAGGAATTAAGTATCCGCTCTGACGGAAATCGATAGGAAAGTGAGGATTGTTTATAGCCAACATGTATTCGACTTCAGAATTCAGAAAAGGTTTAAAAATTGAGATAAACGGAGAGCCATTCATAATCGTGGACTTCCAGCATGTAAAACCTGGCAAGGGCGGAGCTTTTGTTCGGACCACTCTCAAGAGCCTAATTTCGGGCAATGTAATAGACAGGACATTTAGATCTGGTGAAAAAGTTGAAAAACCGGATCTTGAAGAAAAGCAGATGCAGTTTCTGTATGAGAGCGAAAATGAATTCCATTTCATGGACAGCGAAACTTTTGAACAACTCTTTCTGACTCAAGAGCACTTGGGAGACGCAAGAAACTATCTTCAAGAGAATGTCAACGTGACAGTCCTTTTTCATAACGGTAAACCCATCGGAGTTGAAGTTCCCATATTTGTCGAATTGACAGTGACTGCAACTGAGCCGGGAGTGCGAGGCGATACCGCAGCTGGATCTACAAAACCGGCGACCCTGGAAACCGCAATGATTGTACAGGTTCCCCTGTTCATCAACGAGGGAGATGTCCTAAAAATTGACACCCGCACGGGAAAATATATCGAACGAGTCCGCTAGCATGACTCATACTGAAACCTATGGTCTTGTAATTCCAGATGATCAATCCTTTTTGGCAAGAGTGGTGGAACTTGGTGTTCAAAATGGGATATTGACCAGAGATCGGGCAGATGAAATTGTGCGAATTTCCGTTGCAATGTCCAACAAGTATGTAATTCAAAAGGAAATCGACTTTCGTTCGTTGGAAGAATTGGCAAGAGTTCAGCAAACTGTTCTCAGGCTGGTAGGTGTGGGTCTGGAGATCAAGAGTAATGGAAAACCTGATGAAGCAGTTGGGTTGCTTGCTGATGTTTCGCCTGTCGAATTCTTCAGGTTGGCCTATACCAGAACGGAAAATCTAAGAAATGAATGGAAGAAGCTTCTTTTGAATCATGGAGTTCCGATCCTGGTGGACAAAGAACAGTACCGATGCCTAAGCGATATAGCATGCCAAATCCTTTCAGAAATGAGCGTATTCACAGAATCTGAATTGCACACAATTGAATCTCTCAAACTTGATGACGACATGTTCACATCTCTGACTATTCTGGAGTATTACGAATCTGAACTCAGACGCTATCAGTTTATTCTCAAATTGAGAGAGATTCTGCCGTTTGAAATGCTTAACAAATCTCACCTTGTAAATGCCGATAATCTCTCTGATGTGGATTCTATAAGAGAGGCGCTGATCAATACGCTTGTGATTTCAGGATTTTTGGAGACTGAAAATCCGGTAGTTGTTACAATAGATCAAATAAGAGCATTTGTTGAATCCGTAGACTGGCTCTCTGCTGAGGATCCGTTTCCTGTCGAGATCGAGTCAACTGTAATTGACGTCATTCATGAACTTGGACAGGGCTTGCAAGAGGATGAAGCTTCACTATTAGCTAAAGAAGTTATAAGATCCGTTCAAAAACTTGTTTCAACGATATCGCATGATTGGAAGACTATCAATTCTCCATTGACGCAGGTGTTTTTCAAGAGATGGACTCGCTTGGCAATATTGTCGGACACTTTCGATGAATTTGACCAGATTGGATTGCAATCAGGCAAGATGGACGAGTTTGAATATGAGAACCTGATAAAAAAAATGGCTCAAGTGTTTGAAGCGGAAAAGACAAATTTATTAAGTCGTTTCCATTGGGAAGCCTTGACGCCAGACCAGATCATAAAGCTTTTTCATGACTTTAGGCTTCATCAGAGCAAATTTGTTGAATATGTATCTTTTGGGGAATTTTCTGGAACTGAACTAATAGATTTGATTGAGATTTTAGAGCCGCCTGTTCTGAAAGATTTGATTCCAAAAATCAAAGAAGCGTTAGGGGGAATTTCTCTGGATTTGGAAGACATGGATGTACTGGCCTCTATAGCTGAAATAGATTCATTTGAATTGTTAAGGGCTTCAGCTCCACCACAGTTGGATAAAGATCAGGCTCTCCTTGAATTTAGGGACGGACATCTCAAGATCCGCAAGATACTGATTCATTCATGCATTGGCTCAGACTTTTTTCACGATTTATTTCTGGAAGCCTGGAATACTGATCCTCAATTCGTGAAGCGTGAAGCAAAATCGATCTCACCATCCGAGATTGGTCAATTCATTGCGTCGGCTTGCGGAAGCGTCCAACCCAAAGTAACACCTCTAGATGATGGTCAATTTCAGCTTCATCTTGCGGATAAGGAGATTTCCAACTTCTTTGATAGTCTCCCAACGACCAAAAAGAAAGCTGCGATACGTCACTTTTTGAAATCCAGCAGAGTAGCTAAACAGTAAGAAGCCACAACCCCTTCAGAAATACATCTATTGTCCTTTATGGATCTGTTCAAGGAATTCAGGGTGCACCTGATATCCAAGCTTCAGAGCTTCTTCAGCATGTATTGAGGCTTTTTCCAGATCCTGATTCTGAAAATATGCCACTGCAAGATTGTTATGAGCCAAACCAAATTCAGGTTTCAATCTTACTGCGTTGGAATTATGTTCTACTGCTTTGTCCAGGTTGCCGGTGGTAAGATATATGTTTCCAAGGTTTATATGAGCAATCACCGAATTAGGGTCTATCGTGAGACCCTCCATAAAACTTTTCTCGGCTTGATCTAGCATCCCTTTATGCAAAAAAGCTATTCCTATGTTAACGCAAGCCTCTGCGATATCCGGTCGGAATTCAAGCGCCCTCAAACTTTCGTTTATACAACCGTCATAATCTCCCTTCTGTAACATTATGCCGGCCAAGTTTACCCTGGCTTCCAGGAGACCTGGCTTGAGTTTCAAAGCGACTCGAAACTCGGTCGCACCCTTTTCCCACTCCCTGGCACGAGCGAACGCAAGTCCCAAGTTGTAATGAAGATTCGCAGAATCGGGAATTTCGTTCAATTTCCTCTCTAAATCTTCTATAGTATCGTCACGGGTTGCCCCGTTTTCTATGTTTTGTCCATCTGATTCGACATTCATTTTATCACCTTATGAAGCCTAAGTATTTAAATCGTCAATTCAAAACTAAACGTTGGAGTTTAAATAGTCAAGTTGGAGGCAGAGGTTTGGTGACGTAGTCACGACTTTACTGTAATCCCTGAGATTATGGCATGACATCTACATGAGGTGCAGATCATGCTTTTCTTGTCAGGACTTATTGAATCTCTAAGTTTTGTCAACTCCTGAAATCTGTATCCCCCTACGCCTGGAAGAATCTGGTGACTTCGAACCACAAAAGTCTGAAAACCCGGCACGATGGTTTGTCGTAATTTTTCAAACATGGGAACCCTTTTTTCACCAGTGATAGTGCAGGCATCACCTTCTTCACAATCATCGGGACAAAGAAAGTCGGCGTAGCTGACGCAAAGGGTAAATTTGTCAATCAATGAGGAAACCCGAAAAAAATTTCTGAGATCAGATGGCAGTTCTGTTCGAACAGCGCCTTTGAGTGAGACTAACAGATATTCTGCGGCTATATTCAGCGGAGCCAATGGAATTACCACATCCGAGTCCTTTACCTGACCACCACGAGCAAGAAAGTTTACCCCGTCCTCGCTGATCAATCGAGCCCCATCCAAGGCGGGGGATGGACTGAGATCAGGATCTAAAATTATGAAATCCGAAGAGCTGAAATTAATCTTCAGCCTTTCGTAGGCAATCTTGCCAAACTTTCCAAATCCAACCAAGATAAATCGCAATTAAATTATTCCTTTCAGGACACGGATTTTTTGATTAAGGTCATTATAATCTTTAACTACAGAGAATCCATTGGTCTGGAATAGGTCGGAGACTGCTTCCGACTGCTCATCGCCTATCTCGATAATTAATTTTCCCTCCGGTTTCAAGAAATTCCGCGATGTTTTTACCAATCGCCTGATTATATCCAATCCCTCCGGACCACCATCAAGAGCGCTCTTAGGTTCGAACACTCGAATTTCAGGTTCCAGTTGGGGGATAGAATTAGACGGGATATAAGGAGGGTTAGAGAGAATAATGTCAAAAATAGGACCATTACGGACTGATTCAAATAGGTCGGAAGCGAAGATCGAAGCAGACTGGGGATTATTCATGAGCGCTAGGTTGGCGACAGTATTTTGCAGCGCTTCTGCGCTAATGTCGGTGGCATATGCGGTAACGTTAGGTAGTTCTCTACACAGTGCGCAAATCACAGCGCCAGAACCACAACCAACCTCAAGAAGCGAGCCATCCGTTAATCTCTTGCATTCTTCCAGAACGACTTCGACAAGGATTTCAGTCTCTGGCCTGGGAACCAAAACTCCTGAGCGCACCATGATGTCTAAAGACCAAAATTCCTTTTTCCCGACTAAAAGAGCTACAGGTTCTCTGGACGCTCTTCTACGGACAAGCTCCCTGTAAATCAGTCGCTCTCTTTGACTGAGCGGCTGATCAAAAACAAGATAGAGACCTAGTCTATCGGTTTTCAAAGCATGCGCCAAGAGTAATTCAGCGTCCAGACGTGGACTCTGACAGCCCTTTTCCCCCAAGTAGTCCGTCGTCCATTTGATAACCTCCCTGACTTTCCAGGTTGTTTTTTCACTACTGAGTTTTTTCATTGACAGCATCATGTTCTTTGGTGTTCGACAAAAGGCCGAAATTCAGGCCGGTTATTCCCAAACCCTTTCCGGGAAATGGGAACCGGCGCCCAGAATGATTGTCATAATTAATATCTGCAAATACCCCCTCCTGAGAGACTCCGATGCGCGCGCCGGAGTCTCCAACCACCCTCCTGGAATGTTCAAAATATTGACTCAGGCATTGGCGCAGAATTTGTAAATGAATCTTAATTGAAGGTCTGGTGCCTAGGAATTGAAACCAAGTCCTCGAACAAATACTAGTATTGGAAGTGTGCTCCAAATCATGACCGGTGAAGACTTTAGTGTAATTATGATTCCCTAAACAAAATCTGAAAAGCGGAAATGGTGTCAAATCCGAATTTATTTCTTTTTGTCTATTTCCAAATCCAGAAGCTTCTGGAACTCAGCTCTAATTTCTTCAGTTGGCGCCATAGTCGCTTTTCGTGAAGTGGTTATTACTTTTCCTCTGAACAATCCATACTCAACTGTTTGTGGATAAAAGAACTTTCTCTTCGAAATTCTTCTTTTGTCCATCCAAGGGGCCTGATGGATTGGTAAGTAAAATGAAAACCTAAAAGGCTCTATTACAATGTGAAAGTGATACAGGTCAAAATAGCCTTCCTCGTAGTCAATTTTACATTTTTGGGTCAAATACATTCTTACATGGTGCTTGTTACCACCGGTTTCAGTCTCCCATTTTTTTCTGGCGTCCGGCGACAAAGTATAAATTTCTCTATCTCCCCTGCGCACGTAGTTTACCGTGAGACAATTGTGTCCACTTTTAAAGATCTTTTCGAGCACATTGTGTTTCAATGGGAACAAATCATTGGATGTTTTCGTTTCATGAACCAAGAAACACATATAATAGCAGGCTTTCGCTATTTCCTGCTCCGGAGACGAAAAAGTATTCATTTCCTCGAGGTTGGCAAGATGCTGACGAACTTTTTCTGGTACTACGGCTTTCTGTTCCTTGGGTTTTCTGCTTTTCTGAGGACCTGGTCCGAACCTGAGGCCTCTTGTTCCCTGTAAAAAAGGTTTAAGCCCTTTTTCTTCTCTTTTGTATACTATTATTGGGTCCCTTCTGGGAGGTTTCTTGGCCATTTTTCTCTCCTCACGCCTACCCAGCGTTTCAATGCTTGCGTCATCAACGTTTTCGACCCAAAAACATGAGTCAATGGTCAAAAGACTCATCCTAACGTCACGTCCCAAAACAGACTGTGTCGCAATGAGCCGATCCTGTTTTAAGGCTTCAGTTTCGCTAGTTACAACAACCGGGCGCGTTTTCCGAGCGCTGTTAACGCGTCACCCAGTAATTTACTACTATGCCAGGGATAATTTTTATTCAAGAGTTCAAGAATAAAACTGATTGTAAACACCGATTCATGGAATTACAAGGAATTTTGATAGAACCATTCCCATTTTTGCTTTTGCTCTATTTAGGTCTAAATGTTTAGTTCATCAGAATCAAGAATTTTTACGAATTCATTGTGGTTGGATACTCAGATTAAAAAAAATATATTAGAATTTATAATTAGAGGTGACAAATGGAACTAATCGAATTAGCCGTTTCTCAAGGGAGAAAATCTCTCTCGGAATACGAATCCAAGCAGATTCTCTCCAATTATGGAATACCTGTTGTTGAAGAAAAACTAACGCAAAATGAAACAGAATTTTTGTCAGCCGTTGGCGCAATTGGTTTTCCCTTAGCAATAAAAGCCTGCGCGCCTGAAATCGCGCACAAGACAGATCTGGATTTGATAAAACTTGACATTCGCACCGAACTGGAAGCTAGGAAGGCTTTTCATCAGATGATGACACGTATAGGCTCTTTCCAGGACGCCGCCGTACTCGTCCAGAAGATGGAGAAAGGCAAAAGGGAATTCATGGTGGGTATGACTCGAGACCAGCAATTTGGTCCTTGTGTGATGTTTGGGATAGGAGGGATTTTTACCGAGGCTTTAGATGATGTTTCATTTAGAGTAGCTCCACTTGAGAGATCAGACGCCACTGAAATGATACATGAAATAAGGGGTAACAAACTACTGGGATCTTATAGGGGTATGCCGCCCGTAAATGTCATCTGTCTGGAAGACATTCTGCTCAATCTGGCCCGGATAGGGCTTGAAAATGATCGAATTCAAGAGATAGACGTAAATCCTCTTATAATTTGTGAAGACATGCCAATTGCAGTAGATGCTCTTATAGTGCTCAACTAACTTGTTTAGTTCTATTGAATCCTTTACATCGGGCCTATGCCAACAATTTGGCTCCAGTTAATCTGTATGATTCAACCAAAAAGAGAGAACGGAAAGTAACCCCTCAGTTATTTGCGGTTTTTTAGAGTCTGTTTGTTGGAATCATCGAAAATTTCTGCTAACTCGCCGCCCTTGACTGAGGGAATACAACGGAAATGCTGTGGTCTCCAAGAGTCAACATAAAGCCTTCCTGATCTGAAATTGCCAGTTTGGTTAGTTTTTAGCTAGGTGTAAGATCTAGTAATATTGGTACCATGATCTATCAACCTAAACGTTAATATAATAGGGAGCTACTAAAGTAGTTTAGATTATCATCGCTAATACAACTATATGGTATTTATAAACATTTCTATCAAAAGATAATATAGTGACTATAAAATGTAACTATTTATTCTTCGTCTTAACAATAAGATGAATATATTTTATAAAAATTGCTTGACAAATAATTCATATCTTACTAGAAGTTGCGCACCTGCATCAGTCCTACCAAATATACCTTCCATAGAAACTTGCCACGCGTCCTTCCCGTTGCCCCAGAGGGGGTCCCGCCTTTTTTTGATGCAATAACTACTTGTTATTTCAAATAATAAGACATGCGTCACCGTAACTGTAGAATCTATAATTTTCAGAAACGGCTACCTTATAGGCTTGAATTACGTTGTCAATTCCGGCGAATGCGCAAACCAGCGCAAGCAGTGTTGACTCCGGAAGATGAAAATTAGTGATCATCCCCTGAACCACTTTGAATTTATAGCCTGGGATTACAAATAGATCCGAATAACCAACCACTTTCTTGAAACGATCTTCAGAGAAAGATGATTCAAGAGCTCTCATTGAGGTCGACCCAACGGCCACTATCCTTCTTTTCGAGCTGATGCATTTTTCAAGGAATGTGCTCACAGTTTCAGATATGGAATACGACTCAGGCTCCATTTTGTGCAGCCGGATATCATTGTTTCTGATCGGCATGAAAGTTCCGGGGCCCACGTGAAGAGTGATTTTGACTACATCAATTCCTTTTTTTGTCAGTTTTTCCAATATCTGGGATGAAAAGTGTAAACCAGCCGTCGGCGCTGCTACCGAACCTGGAACTTTCGAATAAATAGTCTGATATCGTTTACAATTCTTGGCTTCATCGCCTTGGACCTGCTTTATATAGGGAGGGAGAGGGGTTGATCCAACCCTCTGAAGAAATTGTTGAAATTCTGAAGTGGGGACGGGAAATCTAACAAGAGCCCTACCCGGAGCTATTAATTCCAAAACCAGCAACTCCAATCCATCCGGTAGAAGTATTATGCTTCCTGGCTTGAGTCTACCGCTTGTTCTAAAAAGGCAAATTTTGTCAGTGCAATCAGCATCTCCTCTTCCAGAATCTTTGGAGGCTGGATCCAGAACCAACATTTGTACCTTTCCTCCTGAAAGCTTTTTACCATTCAGCGCGGCAGGAATTACCTGAGTATCATTGATGACTACTACATCGGATTCATCAAGAAAACTGGGTAGTTCAAAGAATCTGTTATGTCGCAACTTTCCAGTTGTTCTGTCAATAACTAGAAGTCTGGAATGATCCCGACAATCAACCGGCTGATGGGCAATCAGTTCAGGTGGCAGGTAATATGAATATGTTGAAAGACGAAATTTATCCGGTATTTCCATGCTACCGTAACCCTCGGAGTCGGCTCGGTCAAATAGCTTGCCTTTGTTCACTGTGGGTTGACTTTCATCAATGCAATTACCATAAGGAGGGGCTTTTCTTCACAAGGAACACTATCGTCAGACCCGTTACCATTAGGACAGCGCCAAATATCCTGAGAGCATTGTCCGGTTGCGATATAGCAACTCGGAATACGGCCTTCATCTTTTCGGGAAAGGCAAAGTATGGAATGCCTTCTATGACCATAACCATTCCGATTACACACAAGAGAAAATCCATGAGATGCTTTTCCATATATCCTTAGTGACGCTGCGCCACAATATTTTGTGATTGACTTCTGAGTAGATCTCTTACGAGCCAGAAAATGGCGCCGGCATAAAGACTCAGATAGATGATTGATTGCGATCCAGCAAAAATGCCCAGTGTCTTTAGTGTCAAGTCCACTAGTGTGGGTGGTACGAGAATCAATGTCGCCATTTTGAAGCCCTGACCAAAACCCAGAGGAAAAGAAAGACGGCGGATTACTAGAAAAATAGCTAGAGCGGAAATTAGGGTTTGTATACTCTTGCTGAGGCAGTAGTATATAAGAACAGCCACAATAAGTATCATGTAGAGGGTATATCTGTAGTATGTCAGGTTCTCAGTCAAAGATTGTGAATTGAGAACAAAGTCAGGAAAGTTTGCAAGCTTCATGGAGGTTACCTGATCATGATTTTTGATAAGCAATGAATCTCGGGACAAAACTATCCCCACAGATTTGTCTTTCAGGTGCGAAAATGGTCTTGGATCGGGATTTTCACGTGTGTCAATCACTATTAGCATGTTGGGATCATCAGGAATTTCAATTAAATAGGGTTGTTTTTCTTTTATAGAAGCTTTTCCATCAAGTATCGTAATTTCTGGGACATACAAGTCAAATTTTGAGGCTGATTTTTCGAGTAGATCCGCTATTTCCAGTCCCGTCGTAAGAAAAAATACAGCCGCACTTGAAACAGAGCAAAACAACAGAATGAATATGGTGGCCCTGTAAGAAAATGAGCAAGCTAATTGAGACAACCAACCATTTCCACTCGATGCTGTGTCTTGGTTCAAATTCATACATTCCTCACATTAAGGTTTTACGCTGAAGGGGGGAATCTTAGTTAACCCCCGTAATACCTGGGCAGGGTCTCCGTAATAATACCTCTCCAGAGGTTATTTTGATAGTTCGACCATTTTGGCTTTGAACAAGGAGCGCTCCATCATCATCAATCTCAATAGCGGTTCCTTCGACGCCTTCACGGCAAATCCTATGATCCTTATGAGGCCATCTCATCTGCCACATACCAGGAACAAAACCCGGTCCCTCTATTTCGAGTCTCTCTGACAACTCTCCCAATCTCGTGAGTAAAGATATGCCTACCTGTTTTATGTCGAACGTTAGCCCAGTTAAGATCGAACATGAAGTTAAGGAATTAGTTAGATTCGAAGGAAAATCCTCTTCGAATGAATTAAGGTTCAGTCCAAGGCCCAAGACAATAAAATCCAGGCGTCCACTGGATATTTGTCCTTCAGATAAAATACCCGCAATCTTTTTCTCCTGAACAAGGACATCATTGGGCCATTTTACTGATGCCCTGTGAGGATCACACAGCGTGTCCACTGTGTCTGCAACGGCTATAGAAGATAGCATTCCTAATATAGGAGCCTCTCGAGGACCAACATTAGGCCTCAGAATCACAGACATGGCGAGATTTTTACCGGGAGGTGAAAACCATTTTGATCCACCCCTTCCTCTGCCTCCTGTCTGAACAACAGCCATGATGGATGTCCCGGCCGGCGATCCTGATAACGCCAACTTTCTTGCTTCATCCTGAGTTGATTCAGCAATTTCGATAATTTTTAGGGTGGGATTGAACATGATACTTCGTATAAAACTCGCAGTTCTATTTTTCAACCGTTTTTCAGAAAATCTAACCAGATTGAATGCTGAGCATCTTATTGAGAGCGTCACGTAGTCCCTCTAGTTTTGTGGTAAGCTCTTGCCGGCGATCTCTCTGCTTTTGTATTGCCTCCGGTTTGGCTTTGGAAATAAAGCTCTGATTGGCAAGCTTCTTTTCCACCAATTCATAATCTCCAGAAATCTTGGCGATCTCTTTCTCGAGTCTTGCTATTTCTACAGACGGGTCTACGAGTCCTCGCAGCGATATGTAAATCCTGGCCCCTGATACCACTGCAGTGACGCTGTCCTGTGGCGGCGCAAAAACCGATGTGAGTTGACACAAATCCAAACTGGAAATTTTGGCCAGATTTTTGACCATCTTCATATTTGTCCCGACAAGCTCGACCTGAGCATCCGAATCGCAAACAAGGTTTACGGGTAGGATCTTACCCGGAGCGACATTCATCTCGGCGCGCAAATTTCGAACAGCAGAGATTACCGACATAATAAAATTCATGTCCTTTTCAGCCACTTCGTCAATAAGCGCATCATTTACTGATGGATATTGGCTTCTTAAGATTGGGGCCGAACCGGGATTGAGTTTTGAGAATATTTCCTCAGTTATAAAAGGAACGAAAGGATGTAGCAGCCTCAACAGGGAATCTAATGTGTAATCAAGAACGGCCGCCGCTCGTTCTGACACAGCCGGATCATCATCAGCAAGTTGAATTTTAGATACCTCCAGACACCAGTCGCAGAATTCATGCCAAGAGAATTCGTACAATGATTGAGCCGCGTCATTAAATGAATAATTCTGGAGGGCTTTACAAACGTTGTCTATTGTTCTGTTGAGTCTGGAAAGTATCCATCTTTCGGGTAACGAAAAATTAGAAACATCTCCTAAATTAAGCTTTGAACTGGGTTTCTCACAGTAAGGCAACGTGAACCTGGCAGCATTCCAGAGCTTGTTCATGAAGTTACGATAACCCTCTATTCGACTTTCCGAAAGTCGAATATCTCTTCCTTGGGCGGCTAATGCAGCCAGGGTAAATCTGAACGCGTCAGTGCCATATTTGTCCATGACCACTAGGGGATCAATGACATTCCCCAACGATTTGCTCATTTTTTTCCCATGTTCATCCCTAACCAAAGCATGGATATAAACATCCCTAAAAGGAACATCTCCCATGAATTTGATACCCATCATCATCATTCTGGCGACCCAGAAGAACAAAATGTCAAAACCCGTGACTAGGCACGACGTTGGATAAAAAGTTTCTAAAAGAGGGGTTTTGTCAGGCCAGCCCATAGTCGAGAAAGGCCAGAGCGCTGAGGAAAACCATGTATCAAGTACATCCGTCTCCTGAACCAACCTGGAACTTCCGCATTGCGGGCACAAACTAGGAGCCTTTCTGGCTACAACAAGATTTCCACATTCCTGACAGGTCCAGGCCGGGATCCTGTGCCCCCACCATATTTGTCTTGATATGCACCAGTCACGAATGTTGTTCATCCAATCGTAATATGTCTTGCTCCAATGCTCAGGGATAATGCGAGTTTGTCCTTCTTGAACAGCTCTCAACGCTTCCTTCGCCAACGGGGCTACCCGAACGAACCATTGTTTGGATATGAGTGGTTCGACTATGTCTTTGCATCGATAACATTTTCCCAAGCCTACAACGTAAGGGGTTACATTCTCAAGAAAGCCCTGGTTTTGAAGTTCTGATACGATCTTTTCCCTGCATTCGTAACGATCCAATCCGCAGAAATGAATGCCCATTTCATTAATTCTTGCATTTGAATCCATTATGGTGACACGTTCAAGGTCATGCCTGATTGAAAGCTCAAAGTCTGTAAGGTCATGGGATGGAGTAACTTTAAGTGCGCCCGTGCCAAAATCCATTGCAACTATAGGATCAGCAATTATTTTCAGCCTTCTTCCAACTAAAGGCAGTATGGCATATTTCCCTATGTAAGAAGCGTATCTGGGGTCCGCTGGATTCACAGCCAGAGCTGTATCACCCAGCATGGTTTCAGGCCTGGTGGTAGCTACCACGAGATATTCATCTGAATTCTCAACATGATACCTAATGTGCCATAGAGAACCCTGTGTTTCCTCGTGTTCTACCTCAAGATCCGATAAGGCTGTGTGGCAACGTGGACACCAATTTACAATGTAATCGCCTTTATAAATGAGACCTTCCTCGAAGAGTTTCACGAAAACCTCTCTAACAGCGTTAGAGAGACCTTCATCCATAGTAAAGCGTTCTCTATCCCAATCACAGGAACATCCAAGCCTCTTTAACTGGTTAATTATCACTCCACCCGAATGCTCTTTCCAGTCCCAAACCCTTTCAACAAATTTCTCTCTCCCGAGGTCCTGCCGGGACAATCCTTCAAGGGCAAGCTGTCGTTCGACAACATTTTGAGTAGCAATACCAGCATGATCCATTCCCGGCATCCACAAAGTGTTGTATCCTCTCATGCGGTGGTATCGAACTAGTATATCTTGGAGTGTATTGTTGAGAGCGTGACCCATGTGTAATGAGCCGGTCACGTTAGGAGGCGGTATAACGATGGAGTATTCGCGGTTTGTTTTATTCTCGTTCGCTTTGAAGCAGTTGGTTTTAACCCAGATGTCATACCACTTGGATTCAATTTCAATCGGATCATAAACTTTGGACAGTAAATCCTGGGACATAAAGGACTCCTGAAAGATAGAAGTTGATATGTAAATCAATAATTTCTCAAAATACCACGAAGACAGACCATGGGCAATAGTTGCAAAGTTTTAACAAAGCTTTCCCGACCCTGTGGAAGGATTCGTTTTGATTGTGTAAGGGGTAGGAATTGTAGAATTTCATTTTCATCAAGTGGATGAATACTAGAATTAAAGCTAATAAAAACTGCTGTTATGATCAATAATGATACGACGGGATATTGACCTGGCTCTGAAAATAAACCAAGCTCCAAAGAAGCCGTTGATTTTTTTATACTATTTTGATATAATACGATAAAATCCAGATAATCAGGAGAATTCTGATGCGATATTTATTGATGTCGCTACTCGCTGTAGCAACATTGTTCGCATTTTGTTCAAGTAGCTTGGCCGTAGGTGTTTACACTCCGGGTCAGGAAAAGGGTGACTGTTGTCCACTTGTTCAACGCGGAGTCATTCCAGATACCTGGAATAAACTCACACTAGCCCTGTTAATACCTCAGATTTCATGGGCTATTGACAAACTCGCCGTTGAAGCAAAGGTTGTAATCAGCCAATTTGGGCAGCCTCCGTCAAGTGACATTGCTGCAATTTCTTCATCCAAGGCTGAAGATACAAGGGAACTCAAGGACGAGCCTTTGCCTCTAGTCAAGGAGAAATCAAAGATACTGGACAAGAAACCGAAAAAACCTTCGCCCCAAAGCGCTAAAGCGAATCTAAAGAAGAGTAAAAAGACGGAAACTAACGCCAAGCCCAAAAAAAGAATAAAAGCCCCCCTGAAGGCATTATAAAATTTGTCTCTTGGGACTGCTATTCTAGGTTTTTTCGTTTTTTTCTACGCCTTGACGACGGTTTTCGGCGCCATTTTCTTTGCAACCAGAAACCTTGCTCAGGATTTGTTCTGAGCCAGGTTTCAAAAAGATCATGGAACTTTTGACTCAGAGCGATTAAATCAGCCTGGCGGTCGCCTGTTGGATCAAATTCAATGTCAGGTCCCAATGTGGAGAGATATTTTCCATTATCCAGACGATAAGTACAAATAGGAAGTATCCTGGCTCTTCCTTCGATTGTAAGTTTCGCGAAAACTTCGTTAGCGGGGGCTTGAGTTCCGAAAAAATTAACAAACACGCCTCGTTCCGGATCGCCTCTCTGATCGGCTAGCATTGCCAGCAACTCTCCATTTTTTAGGAGTTGTATAAGGTCCTTGACCACCCCTTTGTGAGGGAAAGTTCTAATTTCAGCGTCCTTGCCCGCCCTACTGAAAACGTATCTGTTGAGAAAAGGATTTTTAAGTCCTGTGGCGAACAGGTTTGTCCGAAAACCCAGGAACTTCGTCGTAGCCGCACTCACTTCGAAGCACCCAAAATGAGACGTTAAGAGACAAATTCCGTGATTCCCCGGCATCATGGCAAGGTCATAATCGCTCTTTCCCTGAATTATTATCCTTTCAGCTATTTCTTTGTGACCCCAACGTCTTATCAAAAAGAACTCCACTATGAGTAGGCCCACGTGCTCAAAACTCTTAAACGCTGTTTTTCGAATCCAATCCGAGGACTTTTCGTTGCCAAAAGCTGTAGTCAGGTTTTCTGTCACGGCTTCGCGGCGATCCTTTGAAATAATCCAGCCAAGCCTTCCCAAAAACCTGCCAAAAGCTCTAGCCCAAGATTCAGGAATAATATTTAGAACCATTTCTATCGTTTTAACAAGATGGTAGACAAAATAATCGATTATCAGATATGGGGTCAGACGTCGACTCATTTAGAACTCCCGTGGACTATGTGTTGGGCAAATTACCACAAGGTCCAGGCGCGATACAAAAATAAAAACATTGAATGGAGCTATATAGGTTATGATTTGAGATTATCAGCATGTCTTGTCAGTCATGATAAATATGGACACAATGAGATCGTGCCATTTTGGTTATCTATTTCGGTATATTGAAAGCGTCTTTGTCATCAGTTATTCTAACGTCTCTGGTTTTCAGTTATATCCGCGTACATGAAAGAAGCGGCATTCTAAGTAATGGTAAACACAATATCCATGCCCAAAAGCTCAGACATATTGCTGAGAATCTTCGTCTTATGCTGTGCTTTTACGCTTTTTTCCGGTTGTTCAAAGAAAGTGATGAGAAATGATTCTGTATTCGGTCTGGATTCTCTATCTCTTGAGAAATTTGAAAAATCAGATGAAAACTTGAAGAAAAAAGGGATTGAACTGGCAAGAGAAAAAAGTTTTGAGAAAGCCATAGAAGCCCTCAAAGAATACACGCAAAAGAATTCTTCCGATTCTTCCGCATATAATGCGCTTGGAATAAGTTACAAGAGCCTTGGGGATTTTTCAATGGCTATGAACAGCTTCGAAAGAGCTTTGACTTTGACGAAACAACCTCAGGAACGCTCCAAAATACTTTCCAACATTGGAAACCTCTACTATGCTTCGGGTAAATACCAGGCCGCGCTCGGCTTCTACAAGGAAGCCGCCGCTGAATTTGAACAGAACCCTTTGTATTTGATTTTCATAGCTAGAACTTTTGTGATGCTCGGAGACTACGAAAGAGCCAGAAAAGTTGTCTCTCAAGTTGAGAAAAACTTTCCCCGGTCTGGTCACGAGCAAAAAGCCAAGGAGGACCTTGGACTTGACTACTATTTGCTGGCGGAGATCTTTACGGGATTGAACGAGGAAAACAAGGTTTACGTCAATATTGAGAAGGCTCTCAGAGCAGATCCAGCAAGATTTGTCGCAAAACTTCGGAAAGACATGCAAAACGAGGAGAATCTCTTTTATACTCTGCAAGGTGACAAGAGAATACAAAAGATGCTAAACCGTTTTGAATCCAAAAAACGTGAAAATAATTTTGTCTCCATGCTCCTGACTCAGTAATAAAACTTAAGCTAGACAATTACGCAATGTGCAGAGATAATTCATCAGTTGAAAGTGAATCACAGATTATGGAATCGGAGGCGTGTGTGTCGAATAGTTCCATTAAAGAAGGGATTGGAGCTTTGCTGGCAAGCGCCGGTCAGATGTACTGGGAAGTCGACAGGCAATTCAGGGTAATCTATGCCAACACGTTGATGAAAGAAGTGTTTGGGGACCCTACCGGAAAGAAATGTTACGAGTGTGTATGCAAGGGGGTGGAACATTGCGGGAATTGCGAAGTTGATAAAGTCCTAAAAGGTGATAGGAGGGCTATTGGTGAGCATTTAAGGCGCGACAGGAACAACATTGCCATATGGGTAGAAGATACTGTTACTCCTATCATAGACGATAATGGTGAAATAATAGGAGCACGTCGGCTCTCAATCGATATCACGAAGAAGAAAAAAGACCTCGCCTGGCTAAGAGACTCCGAGAGGTTATACAGAAATCTTGTTGAACAATCTCCAGACGTTATCTTTTCACTGGATGCGCATGGCAAGTTTGTCTTTGTCAATACTCAAGTGGAGAAATTCTTGGGGTTTAATGTTCTTAAAGTTCTTGAGACGCCCCTGGAGGATTATATCGCCCCCGAAGATAGATGGAGACTGGAAAATATTTCCGAACTCGATCCTGAATCTATTTGGGACGAAGAAGTCGCCGTAATAGATGCCAACGGGGGACGGAAATTCGCTAGAATCAGGATGAAGGCTTCTTACAATGAAGCTGACAAGACCCTAGGTTTAGACGGCGTGATGAGGGACAGAACTGTTCGTCGAAAGCTTGAAGAGGAATTAAAAGCTTCAAAGGCCGCTCTTGTTGAAAAAATCAAAATCATCGATGAACTATACGAACATATAGTAGAATCTGGCAAATGCAAGGCCATAGAGGACCATACAGCCGAGGTAGCTCATGAGTTGAGACAACCCTTAGCAATTATAGGTGGATTTGCACAAAGACTGTCAAAAGCTCTGGACTTCAAGGACTGTATTGATCCGGACAAACAAAAACAATATGTGGGTATAATTATAACTGAAATCAAAAGGTTAGAAAAAATACTTGACAGACTAATAGAGTTTACAAAAAGAGACAGCATAAAAGTCCAGACAATTAATCCGAACGAACTTATAAAATATATCGTAGCTATAACTGAAGATAGAGTCCTGGAAAAGAACATTTTTCTTAACGTCAATCTTGGGCCCGAGATTGGCGATATCCCCCTCGATCCTGGACGTTTTCAACAACTTGTTTTGAATTTGCTGTCCAACGCTATTGACGCTACCCCAAATGGAGGAGTCATAGATTTGGAAACCGGCGCTTCAATTCCTAGCGATAAGGCTCTAAAAATAGGGTCTTTAGCTTCAGAAACTTTCTTTGAGATGAAAATTAGAAATAATGGCTCCGTCATTCCACCCGAGGTCATGCAGAACGTCTTCAATCCCTTTTTTACGACCAAAGAGCATGGAACAGGCCTAGGTTTGGCAGTCAGCAAGAAAATAGTAGAGGACCACCAAGGATCGATTTCAGTCAAATCGGACGAAGAAGGCACAACTTTTACGATATGGCTTCCGATAAAGGAAACGTCCAAGATAAGAAAAAACTTTTGTCTTTTTCAGTCTCCCTCTGGCCCGTTTGACGAGTCTTTATGACTACCGGGCCTAAGATAATTGAAGACCTTGAAATGGAGTGCCGGGTCATTTCACAAGGTTCTCGAGGGCTGATCGGGCTTGTGGAAATCTGAACGAAAACCCTGTCTCAATCAGCTTTGCCGGGACGACTTTTTGCCCCTCAACAATTACAGATCCCAATTCTCCCAGAACCAGCTGTTAGCAACAAATAGAAATGTCCGCTTTAATAGCAAATGAATTGTCCTCTTTT
>DYRE01000539.1 GCA_020718965.1 Desulfomonile tiedjei | reverse complement strand
TTGTGGTCAGAGAGGATCGGGGAAAGGCGCCGTGCCCATGGGGGGATAAATTCTTCGCCCCCAAGACAATTGTTTACGCCAGGAATCTGAAAAACGGAAGATCCATAACTTTTAGTGTTCTGGGAATGCACATGATTCGGAATCATGGCTTTTTTCAGGGAACTAAAAGTCCCTTCAGAATCGAACCTCTGGCCTTGAAGGAATTTTTCTCCTGATCTGGCTCCAAAGATACGGATGCTTTATGCACAGATACTTGCGTTGAGTCACAATTAATACTATTTGTAATCATTAAAGGTAAGATCTGCGGCTATCAGCCGCTTAAGTCAACCAATCTGATTCAGTGAGGTGGATAAAATGTCCATGAGTATCGCTAATACGAGTAATCCAACTCTTTCGGAAGGAAGATTCGCCCAATATCGCGGCGCAAATTTTGCTGGACAGGCAATGACTTTGCAGGGGGCGGTGAACAAGACCTTAATTCTACTTGTGATCTGTTTTCTCAGCGCCGGCTATGTCTGGACAAACTTTTTCGCCGATCCAAAAGGAAACGCCGGCATGGTGACATCGCTGTTGACAGTGGGCGCGATTGCTGGATTTGTTGTCGCCATCGTGACTGTGTTCAAGAACTCCTGGTCTCCTGTAACCGCCCCCTTATACGCACTACTTCAGGGACTTCTTCTGGGCGGGATTTCCGCCCTGACTGAATCTCAGTATCCAGGGATAGCAATTCAGGCTGTCGGACTCACCTTTGCGGTATGTGTAGTCATGTTGGCCGCATATTCCTCTGGCGTGATCAAGGTTACCGAAAAATTTCAACTCGGCGTAATAGCGGCGACTGGTGGGATCGCAATATTCTATTTAGTCTCCATGGTACTGGGATTTTTTGGAGTGCAGGCTCCCCTAATTTTTGATAACTCCTGGATGGGCATAGGCTTCAGTGTATTTGTAGTAGTCATAGCGGCGCTTAATCTTGTCCTGGATTTTGAAATGATTCGGGTGTTGTCCACTAACGGAGCGCCCAAGTTCATGGAATGGTACGCAGCGTTTGGGTTGATGGTTACGCTGGTCTGGCTATATTTGGAAATACTCCGTCTTCTCACAAAACTGAGGAGCAGCCGTTAAGCGTGGGGCAGTCGGAATAATAACCTGCGGCTACAATGTTAGAGGGGGCAAAATAGACGACAACCTGGACAACAGTTGCAGGAATGTAGCCGTCAAAAGGGAGGGGGGAATTGACGTGCGCTGTTGTATAACCATGCGCGATTCTTGTTTTCAGTCGGCTTCTACGAGGAGCCATAATCCCTAACTAGGTTTTTC
>DYRE01000139.1 GCA_020718965.1 Desulfomonile tiedjei | reverse complement strand
TCGAAAGATCCAAAGCGAGATTGTCTCTGCTCAACGATCCGGACATTCAGGTTATAAACATCGACCCGCTTCTTGCCGATTATGAAGACAAAAAAAAAGCTACGGCTGAGGAATTCAAGAAATTCCTGTCTGATCATCGCGATTTCATTATCATGAAGGGGAGCCTGGATACCTCGGCGGTACTTCATGTAGCCCTCTCCATTTACCGTCAGGAAACCGCTTCAAGCGAGACTCATGGTACGCCCAAGAGAAAATTGGCGACATATACTGGACTGCTAGTATTCCCTGATAAGCGATTTTTCGCCTTATCCGACGCCGCGGTAAACCCGGCGTTTACCAACGCCACGGCTTTGTTGGGGGCGATAGAAAACCAGCTTGACATTATCCGCCGCGTCGTAAACCCGAATCTCCCTTTGAAACTTGCTATCATTACCGCTGTTGAAAAGGAAACATCGGCTATTCCTGCAACTTTGGTGGCGGCTGAGGCCGAGGCTATGTCGAAAGATTTAGCTGAAAAATATGGTCCAGTAGTGATAGAGGGACCTCTTTCATTTGATTTGGCTACTGCCCCTGAAGTCGCTGCCGAAAAACACTATCAGGGCAATATCATGGGAGACGCCAATTGCCTGGTTGCCACCGAAATAAATACTGCGAATGTTTTATACAAAATGTTGTCAAAAACAATGGGTAGTCTAGGTCTCGTCATCGACATAGGTGGTATTATCACCGCCGGACCTGGAACTACTCCAATCGTCCTTACGTCAAGGGGGGACACCGCCCAGACGAAGTTCAATTCAATTCTACTGGCCTTGGCATATTCTTGTTCCATTCTTGAAAAGCTTTCCATGGATCAGAAAAATTCTAATGATCAATAAAGGTTTCCCACAGAAGTCTTATATTTTTTTGCCCGGATAAGAACATTAATCTTGAACAGCGGATTTTTTACGTGTAATAATATGCGTTTTAAGATCATTTTCCCGATATGATCTCAAGCTTCCCCTGGAGGACAACAATATGCAGTGCGATACTGTTAGAAAAGGCATCAATTGCTCGTTCATGAAAAACATCGGTTGCAGCTTTAACAAGGGCCGCTGCCTTCCAATAATCGAAAACTGTGTGGGCTGTACCAGGACAGTTACCTTTGAGGACACTGTCTACTGTCTCGTGGCCGCAGATCCCGCCGCCAAATGGAAAAGGGGTGATTGCAACTTTGCTACTCACCTTGAGAAAAAGAAAATTGAAGAGTCCCAGAAAATCAACCCGTTGAAGGCTTCAAAACGCGCCGCTGCCGCCAGGAAATAATATTATTCTGTCATTTCCATGGGTCCGGGCTTTTCGAATAAGGCCTGGACCGGCTCTAGCCGTCATCTACCTTCGTTACCCGACTTGGCGCCTTCAATTGATCTCTTTGGAAATATAGCCACGAAAGTGGTTCCGTGTGATGGCCTAGACCTAAAAGTGATTTCCCCCCCATGTTCCTTCAGGATCTTTTGAGTTACCATAAGGCCCAACCCGGTGCCTTTGTCACCCTTGGATGTAAAAAAATCTTCGAAGACATGGTGTTTCAATTCTTTGTCAATTCCCATACCGTTGTCAGCAACCTCGAATATTGTCGAGCCATCGCTGCCGATTTTAGTTCTAATCTCAATCAGGTGGGTATCTTTCCACAAATCCATCTTGCATGCGTCCATGGCATTGGTAACCAGATTAGCTAATACAGTGTGCAGGCCGTCAGGATCTATAACAGCCTCATCCAACCCTGGATCCAGATCAAGTTTGATTTCAATACTGTATCGGACGGCAAGATCCTTAAAAAGATTGTACACATCGGTTACCACAGAGTTAGGATTTATCAATTTGTAATTAGGCTCCCTATCCCTGGAACAGTAAAGGATGTCCTTAACCAAGCGTGAAAGCTTTTCAAAATTAAGGAGAACTATTTCCCAGCCGTCCTTAATCTCCTTCTGATCATCATCCTTGATACCGCTATTGACTATATAGATCCCTCCATCAAGACCCATCATAATGTTCTTTATACTGTGAGCCATTCCCGCCACAGTTTGCCCCACCATTATGAGCTGTTTCTGCATTTCCTTTACGGACGTAATATTAACCTTGGTAACGACTACACCTAACAACTGGTTCGTAGCATCATAAAAAGGCGCTGAATGAGCAATCACATTCAACCTCTCCCCGTTCCTCGTCGTCAGTTGCAATTCCTTGCTGCGTTCTTCCCCATCCTCCAAGGTTTTTTTGACTATACAGTCTGCGCATTGGGATTTTCTGAGTTTGTAGATTTTTGAGCAGGTACGTGCTTTAGCTTCCCCGAAATCACGCCGATGGACGGTGTTACCCCAGATAACCCGCAGTTCGGGATCCTGAAGGGACACGTAGCAAGGGAGGGCGTCCAGGAGACGCCGCCAATCCATATTGGCCACATCCAGCATCTTGTCAGCCTCTCCAATGAAATTAAAAGGGAACCGCTATTAGCGCGCGATCCCCTCAATATATCCTCCACATAAACTTTCTGAGAATGGTATGGCGAAATATCAGATGCTCGATCCCAAAAAGCTTCCCCTAACCGATTGCCTTTTTGATGGCCTCAAGCAAGGCGTCCCGGTCAACCGGTTTCTCAAAGACCGCAAATGGTTGGGATACCGCCAGATGTCTTCCGGGAAGACCGCTAATTACTATGACCGGTGTATCCTTGTGTAACTTGCTCTTGGTCATGTTACGATAAAATCTTGTGCCCGTCTCATCGGGCATTTGAAGATCGAGAGTCACCAAATCCGGATTTTCTTTCTTTAAGACTTCCATTGCTTCCTCGCCATTTGAAGCTGAGCAGGTTTCATAACCAGAGTCTTCAAGAAAGGCCGTCATATATTTTACCAGATGAGGTTCGTCATCCACTACCAGGATTTTCTTGGGCATGTAAAACTCCTCCGAAGTTATCCACTAGTGGTTTTCCGGTTCAAAGTCCGGGTGGTCGTAAAGTATCGGCATTCGGTTCATTATCCATTGGAACGTTAGAATTCCTATTGTGATAACGGTTACGCTGAGAACAACCTCCATCCAATGCGGATAATATCTCTCATCAAGCGGCAAATGCCAGTTAAAGGCAATTATCGAATGATTCAGTCTATTGAATATTATTCCCAGCACGGTGAATATTGCACAATTCCTGACCCAGTTTACAAGATTATTCTGCACAGCGTACATGAATATCAGAGCAGGAAGCAATACAAATCCGAGAACTTCAACCAGGTACAAATATCCGTAGGAAGAGTCAAGATACGACCATGTGTTGCCATGAGCCAATCCAATTACTTTCATGAAAAAATAGGCGAAAAGACAAACCGAAGCTGCCTTCCCCAGTCCCAATGTAACGCGGTCCAAATGTTCCGGGTCATGATCCTTTATCTGTTTGCTAAAAATCCTGTGAGAAAGACTGCTTTCCATAATTGTCATGGCTATGCCGCCAACCACTGCCGACATGAAGAAAAACAAAGGAATATAGTCAGAATACCATAACGGATGGAGCTTTTCTGGCATCAAAAGAAAAATCGAACCCAGCGCTGACTGGTGTAACATCGAAAGGCACACGCCAAAAATGGTAGCGCCCAAGGTGGCCTTTATAAATATCTTTCTGGCTTTCTTCATGTTTAGCCATTCAAATATTGCCGGGCACCATTCTACGAACTGACAACTCAAATATAGCGCCACATGCCAGGCTACAAGAAATAGTACAGAACTTACACCCCAGGATACAAACATGGGATAGGGAAGCCTGTAATATCTCCCAAGATCAAAGGTCAAGGCAATGATAGCAAAGAGATATCCCAGAAAACCGGTGAGAACAGCCGGGCGAAACAGAAAAGAGTATTCCTTCATTCCAAATATATGTACAGCCGTCCCTATTACAAATCCTCCTGCGGCCAAGGCCACTCCGCACAGCATGTCAAAGCCAATCCATATTCCCCACGGATTATTATCCGAGAGATTTGTGGAAGGACCGAGCCCGAATACGAGCCGATAAATTATCACGGGGATGCCCACAAGCAGGATGATCGCAACGACTGCGTTGAATTTAGTAAATTGGCTTCGCAGATAATCGTTCCAGGTCATGCCCAGAAAGAGCTTGTCCTGAACCCATGAGGATTCAAGCTTCATTGTGACGGGGGCGCTATCCATTATTTTGCCTCCTTCTTTTCCAAAGCTTTCTTTAAATCGTCCTTTTCAAGCTGGTCCCTACGCTTCTTGAAACTGTAAAGACCCATCGCCAGAGCCGGCACAACTATGAAGACCGGGGACACCAACGATAGAAATGGTTTGCTCATAGTAGGAATTGGAACGTTTCCTAGGTCGGTACGAAATCCTATTTTTTCAAAAGGAACCGCTGAAAGATACATCCAACTTGTACCCCCTACCTCGTGTTCCCCGTAAATGTGATTCACATAGCGACCAGGATTATCCCCTATTTTCTTCCGGGCCAAGTCGATTAATTCCGTCCTTTTCCCAAATGTCATGGTTTCTACCGGACAAATAGATACGCATGCAGGTATTTGGCCTTCCTGGGAACTTCGATCAAAACAAAAAGTGCACTTGGTCACCTCTGGTGTCCAAGGGTTGTAGTACTGATACGCCGGAATATCGAAAGGACAAGCGGCCATGCAATAACGGCATCCAACACATAGAGAAGCGTCGTAAGTCACCGGTCCTATAGGCCTCTTTGTGAAGGCTTTTACAAAACATGAAGAGGCGCAACCTGGTTCGTAGCAATGCATGCATTGTTTCTTGACATAAATAGGTTTTGAGGGATCTCGCGGGTTCTCGAAACGGTTCACCACAGTATATGTGTCATCATGCGTCCGTCTAACTTTCTGAAAAACACTCTGGTCTCTCTCATATTCTCGCAAGGTCTTTTGATTAGGCAGTTTATTCCATTCCTTGCAGGCCCATTCACACCTTCGACACCCAATGCAAACAGTTGTATCGACCAGGACCCCAAACTGATTAGGAAACCCAGGTAGCACGCCGCTATCGGCTCTGGCCGTACCGACACCGCTCAATGAGGCCGTTACGCCAAGACCTGTAAGTACCCTAATGAAATCTCTTCTGCTTGTGTCCATTTTTGATCATCTCCTTTTTGGTCCTGTTGATCCGAAGCTTCAGAAACTACATTGTCGTCAGTCCTTCTCCTTGTATGTCAGAAACCTCCAGAAGGAAATAAAGACGAATAAGTATATGATTATGACCAAGTACTCCATTTCTTTCGTTTGAGTAAAAAATTCGAGTAGAATATTCGGCATCTCGGTCTCCTTTTCCTGTTCCTGTCAAGACTGTTTATCTTTGATCCGCTTTTTCAATTTTCAATAACTCTGCATTCTTGAAGCCTGGTTTTTCAGCGTGGCATTTCACACATTCAAGCCCAAGAGGTTTCTGGTTCATCGCCTCGTGGCATCCAATACATTGTCTATGGTACGCTCCAACCGTCCCGAGCCTTCCAGGATTCCTCGAATCAAAGGGAAGTCCATGGCAGCTTGCGCATGATGGAAACTTGTTTTCACTATTCCCGCCCGACTCCAGGCGATGATGGCATCCGAGACAAATTGCCTGATCGCCCTTCGAGGCGTGAAAAGTCCTTGCGAGGCTGCTTTTATTCGAAATCTCGTTGAGTTTGTTGGCAATCTTCGCATGGGCAAATTCGGAAGGCATGAATTCTCTTTCGAGTCCCTTGATCGATATTTTTTCGGGAGCCTTGTCCTTGGCGAGATTCAGGGTAATAAGAGGCGGCTCCGTAAACTTCCCGTCTGACGGTCCTTTGTGGCAAATGGGGCAAGACGATTGTGGAAGTTCCATTGCAGACAACCACTGATGACAACCAGCGCATTGGGTAGTCTGCTTGGAAATAAGGTGGCAGCCTGCGCATGATTCCTTGGCGGTAGCGACATGAAACGCCCTCTCGTAGCTCACACCACCGCCTTTGACTGGGTCTCCACGAAGAGTGTGGCAGTTTGAACATTTCTCAAGGGAATGATGATGACAGGTGTTACAGAATTGGGCTCTAGGCTCATGCCCTTTATGGTTGAATGGAACCGCCTTCATCCTGGAGACGGGGACGACTTTGCCCGTTTGATCCGGAGCTTCTCCTAGCGACAGATCCATCACGTCCTTCTGACCTCGAACAAGTCGGGGCAGCTTTTGA
>DYRE01000138.1 GCA_020718965.1 Desulfomonile tiedjei | reverse complement strand
GGATAATGTTAATTGTTAATCAGAGAATACGCTATAATAATATGAGATGACCATCAAACTCGACAATGACAACGAGCTTACAGCCTGCGAAGAAGCGCCAATCATTATGCCCATTGATGGGGTCCTTGATCTCCACACGTTTCTCCCTCGAGAACTCAACAATCTTATCGATGACTATATTGAGGCCTGCGTGCAGGCAGACGTGTTAGAAATTCGAATTATACATGGTAAAGGAAAAGGCATACTCAAGAAGCGTGTTTATTCTATTTTGGCCCGGAATAAATCGGTCCAAGGTTATGGTCAGGCCCCAGAAGACGCCGGTGGCTGGGGCGCAGTATTGGTAAAACTTAAAAGAGGCTAACCCGACCGATTGTTTTCTCGGTCGCGAATATGTCATTGAAAATCGAGCCTGTTAAATTCCATTGCTTTATGATGGCCCAACTGCTCTCCGAAAAAAGAGTCGAGATCATACAAGCAGTCTGCTATAATAAAAACAATTCTTCGATTATTCTGTGCGACCATGATTCTGGTTTTTGACAACCGGTTTTTCCCGAGAGGGGGGTGAGATCCGGGCCTTTGGACGGGGGTCTGTCAATGCAAACGCCACACGAATTTAGATCTGGTATCCTTTTTCTATGTATTTTATGCCTAGTCGTTGTTGGATGCGATAACAAGCGCCACGCAAGGGAATTACCTGCGCCTGAAGTTACCATCAGTCTCCCCGTAGAGAACGAAGTGACTGATTATCTTGAGTTATCCGGGACTACAGCCGCCATTCTGTCTGTAGATGTTAGGGCCCGAGTCAAGGGATGGCTTGAAAGCGTGAATTTCACTCCGGGCCAGAAAGTTAAGAAGGATGACCTTCTTTTCACGATCGATCCCAGAATGTTTAAAGCTCAAGTAGACCTTTACGAGGCTCAACTTAAGGGTAAACAAGCTGAAGAAGTCCTTCGTGAAACCAATTTAAGGCGTGCAGCGGAACTATTAGCCACCGGGTCGATCAGCCAGCTAAAGTATGATGAGCAGAAAGCTGATGAAGGTGTTGCCATAGCCCATGTGGGTATCTCCGAAGCTGACCTGGCAAAGGCAAAATTGGACCTTGAATACTGCCGGGTTACGGCGCCAATAGATGGTAGGGTTAGTCGCAATCTCGTTGATGTGGGCAATCTGGTTGGAGCCTCCAATGAGACTCTGCTAACTCAGATTGTAAACGACGATTCAATCTATGTTTATTTCAATCTCAGCGAGCGGGATGTACTGAGACTATTGAACGTTGCCACGCCTGAAAATCTAAAGGCCACAACGAGATCGACGGATATACCGGCCTTTCTGGCTCTGAGCAATGAAAATGATTTCTCACACAAGGGTTTCATAGACTTCTGGGATCCACAACTTGATCCCAAGACGGGCACACTACAGGCACGCGCAATATTTCCGAATGACCAGGGAAAACTAATGCCTGGAATGTTTGGTAGGGTACGCGTTCCTGTTGGGAAAAGGAAGGCTCTTCTCGTTCCTGAAACCGCGATCGGTTTTTCTCAGGCCGGCTCCTATGTCATGGCTGTGAACAAGGACAACGTGGTCGAGCAAAAACTGGTAAAAATGGGTCAAGTTGTCGGCGCTCTTACCGTAATTGAGGAAGGTCTCAATAAAGATGAATGGGTAATTGTGAACGGCATTCAGCGGGCGCGACCAGGGGGCAAGGTTATTCCTCAAAAGGCCACTGCCCAGAAACAATCAGATCCTAAGCCTGGAACCGAGGGGCCCGCGTTCTCAAAGTAGTGGAGATCGACTCATGTTGAGCCGTTTTTTTATTAATAGACCAATATTTGCATCCGTCATCTCAATCCTGATAGTGCTCATTGGAAGTATGTCCATCTTTGTGCTTCCTATAGCCCAATATCCCGACATAGTCCCCCCAGAAGTTCAGGTAACCGCCTCTTATCCTGGAGCCGACCCGACTGTAATAGCCGAGACAGTCGCTGCCCCTATTGAGCAGCAGGTCAATGGCGTTGACAACATGCTCTACATGTCGAGCCAGAGCGCTGCGGATGGATCTTACACTCTCAATGTAACATTTGCCTTGGGAACGAACATCGACATGGACACGGTCCTCACCCAGAATCGCGTCTCAGCGGCGATGGCCCAATTGCCCGAGCAGGTTCAGCGTCAGGGTGTTACAACCAAGAAGGTATCCAGTTCCCTTGTCATGATTATGACGGTCTATTCGCCTGATGGCAAATACGATGACCTTTTTGTAACAAATTACGTAACCATATATATCAAGGACGTTCTAAGCCGCATTTCCGGGGTGGGAAATATCAATCTCTATCCTAGCAAGGATTACTCGATGAGAGTGTGGCTGGACGCTGACAAACTGGAATCCCGGAATCTCACGGTTGAGGATGTAGTCAACGCAATCAAGAACCAGAACGTTCAGGTTGCCGCAGGTCAACTTGGTCAACCTCCTGTTCCCAAAGGCCAAATGCTCCAGCTTTCAGTCAATACCCTTGGACGCCTTGCAGATCCGAAACAGTTTGAGGAAATTATAGTCAAGACCGGCCAAGGGACTCGCGTAGTTAGAGTTAAGGACGTTGCCCAAGTAGAACTGGGGGGCAAGGCGTATGATTTTTTGTCATTTTATCAGGGGAAACCTTCTGCCACAATGATGATCTACCAGTCACCCGGTTCCAACGCGATGGATGTTACCAAACAGATTCATGCCGCCATAGATGAACTGAGGAAGGATTTTCCCACAGGGCTGGAGCATCAAATAGTCTACGAAGTTGCGGATTTTGTTCGAGCCTCGGTAAAAGAAGTTGTAGTAACTCTTCTGGAGGCTTTCTTGCTAGTTATCCTGGTGGTATTCATCTTCCTTCAGAATTGGCGGGCGACGATCATACCAGTGATTACGATTCCCGTATCCCTCATAGGAACATTTGCCGTGATGTCCCTAGTCGGGTTTTCAATAAATATGATCACCCTTTTTGGACTGGTTCTAGCGATCGGTCTCGTTGTCGATGACGCGATTGTGGTCGTTGAAAATGTAGAGCGTAACATGGCCGAATTTGGTCTTTCCCCAAAGGAAGCGGCTATTAGAGCAATGGAGGAAATAACAGGCGCTATAGTGGGGATCACTTGCGTGCTCATGGCTGTTTTTCTTCCCCCAGCATTTCTTGGTGGTATCACGGGCGAGCTTTTCAGGCAGTTCTCATTGACTATCGCCGTCACGGTGCTTTTTAGCGCCGTGAACGCCCTTACTCTGAGCCCAGCTCTTTGCGCACTGATGTTGAGTAAGGAGGAACGCCCCAAAAACTGGTTCTTTACAAAATTTAACAGCTATTTTCTGTCACTTACTAATTCCTATTCGAAAATCGTATCGATAAGTGTTCGTCGCGTAATCATATCGACTTTCATTTTCATTGCAATTGTTGGGCTGAGTGGTTTTAGCCTTATGAAGGTTCCGGTCGGTTTTCTGCCACTTGAAGATGATGGGCTAGTCTTGGTTAACGTTCAACTGCCGGATGGAGCCAGCCTTGAACGCACGACCGATGTAGTTCACAGAGTTGCCGGAATAATTGAAAAGACCCCCGGGATTAATTCCTGGTGCGCTCTAGTTGGTTTTTCAACTATTGACGCTGCGAGATCCAACCTGGCCACAGTGCTCATACCTCTTAAGCCCTGGGATGAAAGGGACAGGCAAGGCTTGGGCCGGGACGTCATAATGAAGAAGCTGGCCGAAGAGTTCAATAAAATTCAGGAGGGAATAGTTTTTCCATTCACTTTCCCGCCAATTCTAGGGTTGGGGACCGGAGGGGGATTTGAGATGCAGTTACTCGACAAGGCGTCTCTGGGTTTTGAAGCTCTTGAGCGGGCCGGGACTCAACTCGCTCTAGCGGCAAACTCCCAGCCCGATCTCCAGTCAGTCCACGCAACTTTTAGAGCCTCGTATCCCAATATTTTTTTGGATATAGACAGAACTCAGTTAATGACTCTGAAAATTCCTATACAAAGTGTTTTCGATACGCTTCACACATATCTTGGTTCCAACTATGTCAATGATTTTAACAAATTCAGCAGAACCTGGCAGGTAAATGTACAGGCTGAAAGCCTTTTTAGAAGAAAGCCAGAAGACATTTCGAGGCTGTTTGTCCGAAATCTTGAAGGGGCCATGATACCTCTTGGCACTATATTGAGCGCTCGGTATGATGTAGGTCCGATGAGGGTTGACAGGTACAATATGTTTCCTACAGCAAAGGTGATGGGCGAGCCTGCGCAGGGATACAGTTCTGGACAGGCCCTCGATGCTATGGAAGAATTAGCCCAGCAGACACTTCCGCCAGGAATGAGCTATGAATGGACGAACATGGCCTTCCAGGAAAAAAAGGCTGCCGGTAAGGGCGCAATAACATTTGTTATGGCGATCCTTATAGTGATTCTCATTCTGGCGGCTCTTTATGAAAGCTGGGCTGATCCAATATCTGTTGTTCTTACTGTCCCACTAGCCGTACTGGGAGCGGCTCTGGGATTGATTGTCACGGGTATGGACAACAATATCTACACTCAGGTGGGGCTGGTTCTTCTCGTGGCCCTTGCGGCCAAGAATGCCATACTTATAGTTGAGTTCGTTAGAGATGAACGAGCAAAAGGAATGAAACTTCTCGATGCGGCCGTAGCTGGAGCTAAAATTCGTTTCAGGCCCATTATCATGACGTCGTTCGCCTTTATTCTAGGAGTTTATCCACTTGTCGTCGCAACGGGGGCGGGGGCTGTCAGTCGTCGGTCAGTAGGCACTGCGGTATTTTCAGGCATGCTGGGAGTAACTTTGCTTGGGATTTTTTTCATCCCGGTTCTTTATGTCCTCATGCAAGGTCGAAAACATTATGGAGATTCGCCGTTGAAACCGGAAGAGGAACATCAAAACATCTCGTCCTAGTGATAGAGAAGAAGGCTTGCAAATGGATCAAATATTCAGAGGAATTTTCGTCAACCCAATCAGGTGTTGAGTTAGAATTGTTGGTAATCAGTTGGTTGGAAGCTAATCTCGATTCAGATTCAGCGAGTAAGCTTCGATCAATAATAAATCCAGTTTAGGGGTTTACCTATCAATTTTCAAGACCTAAATTGGTAATATAAGATTTGACTTTCAGATTATCATCCTGTTAACATTAGTTACTGATATGATCTGGGGTGATTCTCAAACAAGAGTTTGCCTATGAAACTTTCGTGCCGTATTTTTAAGATTCTAGTCTTGTTTACCCTGTTGTTTGGTTTCTGGGGTACTGTTTCTTCTGCCGCGGAGCGTCAGGTTTGTATCCCTGTTTCTGAAGGGGACAGCATGCCGGGTCGATATTTTAGACCGGAACAGCCCATTTCTCCGCCCATTCCAGGCATCCTGGTGGCGGCGAACGTCGGCGGTCTGAAGCTGGATCAGTATCACTGGTATTGCAGAAAGCTGGCGGAGAGCAACTTTGCGGTTCTGCTCATTGACGCTACAAATTTTCCTCAGTCCCTTACGCCTGGTCATGATACCTGGAGGAAGATCCCCTATCAGATCTGGGCCTGGACCAACCACCTGACTATTGCCGCCAGACTTGCCCTCAGTCACGAATGGTATGTGGACAATATCAAAAGTGCGGTGAATTACCTGGGGAATCTCCCTGAGGTGGACCGTCGCCGCGTTGGGGTGTCAGGATTTTCACAGTCAGCGAATGCCGCCTTGGCCAGCGCCAGCGGTAACAAGAAACTAAAGTGCGTTGTTTGGAACAACGGTGGCTGGCCGTGGATTTTACCCTACGAACCCTCTAAGTTGCCACCCGTATTGATTTTTCATGGCGAGAAGGACGGTGTGTATGATGTAAAATACGCTCGCCAGTTGGCGTGTGAACTCGACTCGGCGCACAAGGATTACGAGTGCTACATTTATCCCGGCGAAAGACACATGTTCAATCTTTATTATGATCTGAACAAGGGAGGGTCGGTAGCCTGGCAGAACCCCGCCCTGGCTTCGAGTTTTGAAAAATTAATCATGTTTCTTGGAAAAGTTCTCCAAAATGGTTCGACTTTAAAATCATTAGTAGTTCAGACGGGCCCTCATCCTAAGTAGTGATACAGACCAGGATTATTTTGATGTTGTCTCTTGGATGGGTGGGACAGGTAACAAGCAGTTGCTGTGTGATATATAAATGATTTTACAGCATGCCCAAAAC
>DYRE01000004.1 GCA_020718965.1 Desulfomonile tiedjei | reverse complement strand
TCCAATAACAGCCCGATCCGTTACCGACAAACTTTCAACACCAGGTCCAAAGTATTCATAGATCTTTCCTATACCTCCCTTAACAGACTGCCTCCTTAAGAGTTCAAGAATAAGATCCTTCGCCGAGACCCATGGTTGGAAATGACCGGTAAGTCTCACTCCAACCACTTTTGGCATATTCAGATGAAACGGTTGCCCCGCCATCGCCATGGCTACATCCAGTCCCCCAGCTCCAATGGCTATCATGCTAATCCCGCCATTCGTAGGAGTATGGCTGTCGGAACCCAATAGTGTCTTTCCAGGGACGCTAAACCGCTCCATGTGAACCTGATGAGAAACTCCGTTACCTGGACGACTATAGATTAATCCAAACTTGGCTGCTGCTGTTCGAAGAAACTGATGATCATCGGCGTTCTTGAAATCTGTCTGCAGCAAATTGTGATCTACGTAACTCACGGACAGTTCAGTTTTAACTCTCGGGACATTCATTGCCATAAATTCTAGGAATACCATGGTTCCGGTGGCATCCTGGATCAGGGTTTGATCGATTTTTATGGCTATTTCAGACCCCTCCTTCATTTTGCCTTTTACGATATGATTTTCGATGATTTTTTCCGCTACTGTATAGCTCATATTCAAATTCCCCTATGTTTGGCCCATCCACGCAAATGACTGCTTCCGCCTCGCCATATAGTCATTTTAGAAGGGGTAGCCAGTATTGAACCGTGCTTTTAACCATTTGATCAGTACCCCCCTTTACGATTCGGTTATGACAGGGCAAGAGAGTTTCAATTTCTAATTCACTTATGATTTCAAGCGACTTCTTAAGCATTTCGCTGTCAGCCGAGAACAGGTCATATCTGCCTATTGCTCCATCTGCGTAAATGGTGTCTCCCGAAAGAAATATCTTCCGTGTCTCATCGTAGAGGCCAATACTTCCTATGCTGTGTCCGGGGATGTAAATGACTTTGAATCTGTTCCCACCAACGTCGAGGAATTCACCGCCTTCCAGTTTTCGGGTTACCTTGAATTCGAAAAAACCTTGGGGAATATCGTATTGAGACCGAATCATGGACTCGAACATTTTGTTTCCAAAAACAATCCTGTCGTCTCCCCTTTCAAGATAAACAGCCTCTTCTCGATGCACCCAGAGTTCAACATTAGGATATCGTTCCAAAAAGTCCCGGAGGCATCCAATATGATCAAGGTGAGTGTGAGTCATTATTATTCTTTTGACTTGTTTAGTTGAAATTCCGTAACTATCCAGTTCCGCCAGTTTATAAGACCCCATATCAACAATACCACAATCAACTATGGTTAAATCGTCAGTCTCAATGTCTCCTAAAACGAAAATATGTGAATCCGGCATGAATTTATCGCTGCCAGCTATCCACAGTATGCCATCAGTAACTTTCTCTACCACTTTTTACTCCATTCAAGCCAAGTAGATGATCTAAAATGCATTCTGCTAAATGAAAATCCATTCCCAGTCATTTTCTGGAATCAGATTCCTTTTTATCTGCTCTGTATACTGCTGCATGATGATCCACTCACCTCCACCATAGGCAACAGTCTCCAAACCTGCTCCATTAAACGCGTATATTGTACCCTGAGCAGTAAAAAACCGTGGAGAGGCGGGGTTTCCCCTAATTCCTACTGGTTCTCCGACAAATATCAGCTTCTCATATCTTCCAACCGGTCTCAGTAGCGTAAAATCAAGTCTGACCGAAAGCCCGGCGGATTTGGTTAACATGAATCCTGCCCAAGCGGTATTTTCGTCAAATATTGAGATCAGGGCCGCCGGGTGTAGCTCATCTTTAGCAATCAGGAAAGAGGCCGCACGGTCAAAGTCCTCACTGTTTAAACCCCACGAAACAGTAACTTTGATATCAGCCTCCATTTGATCAAACCGGAATCGACGCTGCAAACCGGGCTCATTTCTTGCGTGTCCACAAACAAAACAATTTTTGTAATAGGGTAAGTCCCTACTAACTTGCGGATTCTTTAATTGGGCTTTCGGTGGAGGAACCAAGTCTACGGATCTTATCTCTGCGCGCAAATAAGGCTTGCGGTCTCCAATCTTGATTATTTTCATGTCTAGCCCATCTGGACTAGACTTCTCCCTCTGGATTTCAAAGATTGCTTCATCACCTATGGAGATACCCGATCCGCCAAATTTAAATTTTACGTTTACGGGATAATTCGGGACTCCGACGTTTCTCCAAGAGTCCAGACACAAACCCATCCCGACTCCACCATGAGGGATTCCCACAAAGCCCTCGTGTCTAGGTTCGAAACGAATTGTAGACAGGGCGTGATCGTCTGACCTGGATTGTATTTCCACAGAGACAAAGGGTTCTTTTCCTGTTAGAAAGGATTGTTCGTTGTCTTTCAAAAGCATTAGTGAAACCTGTGCTGTTATTTTCAAACGATTACAGGGGCCATCATCGTAGGTACAATTGGCCCCCTGACATCGAAACCTATAGTGACCGCTACCGATCAATAAATAATGATACGGCTTCTCCACCGCCAAGACATAAAGACGCCATTCCTGTTTTTACGTCTCGAGCCCGCATGGCATATATGAGTGTTGTAAGTACACGCGCCCCACTAGCGCCAATTGGGTGACCTAAAGAGACAGATCCTCCGTTCACATTACACTTTTCGGTATCCAGTCCGAGTTCTCGAATGACCCCCAGCGTAGACCCTGCAAACGCTTCGTTGATTTCCATCAAGTCTATCTTCTTGAAATCAATCCCTTCTTTGGATGCAACCTTTGGTATAGAAAGCATAGGAGCCATCAATACATATTTCATGTCTATCCCCGCGCTTCCCTGAGCTCCAACTCTTGCAAGGATATCCAAACCTTTGTTTCTGGCAACTTCCTCAGCCATAACGCACACAGCGCTCGCCCCGTCGGATATAATGGATGCGTTTCCAGCGGTTGCGACCCCGGTTTTCTGAAACGCAGGTTTCATCTTGTTTAGAATTTCGTAGGATGTTTCTCTAGGGCATTCATCGGTGTCAAAAACTTTAGGGTCTCCCTTTCTTTGAGGAATCAGCACAGGCACAATTTCATCCTTGAATTTGCCTGATGCTATAGATTCCAAGGAACGAGCATAACTCAAAGCAGCGTATTTGTCTTGATCATCCCTGGATATGCCATATTTTTCACTACACAGATCATTACTTATTCCCATATGAAAATCATTTACTATGTCCCAAAGACCATCGTGAACCATGTGATCGTATAAGACGCCGTTGTTCATGCGATAGCCTGTCCTGGCCTTTTCCAGATAATATGGGGCTGCGCTCATGTTTTCCATGCCCCCTGCAATCACAATGTCGGCGTCACCGAGTTGAATAGCCTGAGCCGCCAGCATCACTGCTTTGAGGCTTGACCCACAAACTTTGTTGACTGTAATGCACTCTGCTTCGTATGGAAGACCTCCTAGAAGCGCAGCCTGACGCGCAGGATTCTGACCATAACCACAAGGCAGCACCTGTCCCATGATGACTTCATCAACTTCCGCCTTTTCTATACCTGCCCTTCTGACAGCCTCCTCAATTACAAGTCCACCGAGCTTGGTGGCGCCAATTCCACTCAAGGCTCCGTTAAAAGCCGCTAAGGGAGTTCTCGTGGCGCTTACAATCACCGCTTCACGCACAGATTTCATATTCGCTTCCTTTCCTTTCGTTTCGTATTCCCACAATTCTGAAAACAACAATGGTAGTCAGTAGCAAATGCGAGTGGCGTTCTTACCACACCTCAGCAAAGAACTAAATATAACGCTCGACCAATATTTCGGCAATCTGGACAGCATTCAATGCGGCCCCCTTGAGAATGTTGTCCGAAACCACCCAGAGATTGAGTCCCTTATCAATAGACTCGTCCTCACGAATTCGGCCAACCAGTGTGTAGTCTTCTCCCGCTGCCAACGCTGTCAGGGGATATTCACTTTTGGACGGATCGTCGAGAACTTTTACGCCAGGAGCCTTACGCAATATGTCTTTGGCTTCTTGTGCGCTAAGCTTTTCTTTGGTCTCTATATTGACTGATTCAGAATGACCGGAGAACGTCGGGACCCTTACAGTGGTGGCAGTGACTCTTATGTTGGGATCCAGTATTTTTCCGGTTTCCCAAACCATTTTCATCTCTTCTTTCGTGTAATCGTTAGGCATAAAAATGTCAATTTGAGGTAAACATTCAAACGCTATTCTGTGTGGATATACTTTTGTTTCAATTTGGCGAAAGGGCATAAGCCCAGACCACAATTTGTCGAGACCTTCTTCTTTGTTCCACTGAATACTATTTGCCATTTCACGTGATTGATTTAACATTTCCTCCAATGCGTCTTTCCCTGTTCCGGAAACAGACTGATATGTTGAAACTACAATTCTCTTGATTTCCGCCGCATCGTGAAGAGGCTTCAAAACAACCAGCATCTGGATAGTAGAACAATTGGGATTGGCTATTATGTTTTTTACCGTGTACTTTCCAATTTGCTCCGGATTAACCTCAGGGACTACCAGGGGAACATCAGTATCCATTCTGAAATGGGCCGTATTGTCTATCACTATACAACCCTCATTGGCGGCAATCGGAGCGAATCTGGCGCTTATAGAACCGCCGGCCGAAAAAAGTCCTATGTCTATTCCCTCGAAAGAGGACTCATTCAATTCCAAGACAGGATAATCCTTTCCTTTGAATTGTAGTTTTCTACCAACCGAACGACCTGAAGCGAGCATACATATTTGCTTTACCGGGAACGATCGCCGTTCCAAGACTTTGATCATCATATTTCCTACTGCGCCGGTCGCGCCCACCACAGCGACATTATAACCGTCCTTTTTCATTTGTACCTCAATGATAGTTAGATTTGACGACTCTTGGTCAACATCAGAAAACCTTATTAGTTCTTAGGGTGAACAATGACATCATTTCTTATTGGTTCAATTTATCCACCGGTATTATTTGCAATGAAAGATCACCGGATGCGGTATCTTTCTTAAAAATCCAGAGTCTTCCGGTCTCGGCGTCCAACATGAAAGTGTGGCCTTTTATGTTGGGAGAAACAAATATTTGGAATCTACCAGAACCAGTCAAATAACCCGAGGATTCTGCTGGCTTGATTGACCCGGAAGTGGTGTCTTTCCCCAGAGGCCATTGAGCGTAGGATTCGACACAGAAAAATGTTATGACCACGAACAAATTTAACGATAATCGCAACAAATTTCGCGCCATGTCTCTTTCTCCCGAATCTCTAGAATCATTTAGTTATACCCATCAAGACTCAAACCGTCAAAGGTCAATTGTCTGGATTTGATGATCATGAGTCAATTAATGGACTCCACCAAGTGAGCCTATCTTTTCCAGGTAAGCTAGTCACTATGTTGAGCGGTATTTTCATCATATCTCGTACAATCCAGGTAGCGCCAAAGGAATTCAAATGTGCCAATAGACTTGACCCATTGGTCGGTTCTGTGATAATATTCCTCATCTAAATATATTTTTTATGCATGGAATCATAATAAGTTAATAAGATTGTCAAGATACAGCTTTAATTAAACGTAGCTGTTTCCTCGGGTAGGTAGTAGGACAAATGAAGCATAATGTCTTCGTCATATTTATTACAGTAATTCTTGGCGCGTGTCTTCTTACACCTGTTTTTTGTGAAATGAACGCAGAAGAAATACTGAAAAAGGTGGCAGAACTAAGCTTTAAGGAAGATTTCCGGCTCGCTCTGACGTTAAATACGTTTCGAAAACAGAAAAACCAGTCAAGCCAATCCCTTTGGGTATCTGGAAGATTTAAACAGGACAAAGCCAGTTTCTTTTTCGATTTTGATGAACCCAAGGAGTCTAAGGGGCTTCGCTTCCTACTGCAGGTTGAACCAAACCAGGTTCCCAAAGTTTACATGTACTTGCCTGCAACCGGGAAGACGCTCCCTGTCATCACGGATGATCCTTCGGCAGACATTGGTGGAACGGGATTGAATGTGGATGATATCCTGGGTTTTGCTCCTAAACCGGGCGAGAAATATTCCATCGCTAATAACGACAAGCTAGATGGTCAAGAGTGTTGGGTAATTAAGATCAATAGGCCTAACGACAGTAGTGAACGTTTAGTCTGGGTACGAAAGAGAGATTTTACTATTGTAAAGTCTCAAGACCTTGATGCCGACAAAAAAGTGACTAGAACATACCGTGTTACAGATTTCTTCAAAACCGAAGATGGCAGAGAATTTCCGAGAGAAGAAGAAATCATCATGCCAAAGAAAAATACTCGAATTGTAGTCCGTCAGGAACACGCTGTTTTTGGAATCGAGCTTCCCGATCAGCTATTCAATCCTGACGAATTTGGGACTTTCAAGTGGAAAGATTAACTGATTTGGACCTTCTTCAGTAATTGAGTTGACAATCATCTCTATTTGAACATTGTGAGATTAAGACTGATGAAATATTTCAGAATTCTTTTGAGCGTCACTCTTCTGACCTTGCCTCTGTCGGGGTGTGTTGGTTTATCCTCCATTAGCCGAATGGGAAACAACATGGAACAGATGTGCTATTACATGGGTGTAATGGCCTCCTCAATGCCCCAGATGGCGTTCAGCACAAAGCGGATGGCGGATACGGCCGAAGGTCTTCAAAGAAAATCCGACGGGATAATAAACGAATTTCAAAAAAAAGGGGTATCGACAGAAAAGGCCGTCCAGAATTATGCTCAAACTTTTATAGATAACGACAAAGCAATCATCAAAAATTTACATGGCATCAAGGAAGAGTTGGCTCAATTGAAACAGGCTCAGCCTCAAACTAAAATTTCCGGCGCTCCGCCAGAAAACCAGGAGAAACTGAATTCGGTGTTTTTGGAAAAAATAGCCAAGCTCGAAGCTCAAATTCAGGCTCTTAATTCTAAAATCGGTGGACAGACAAATAAAGGTCCAAACACGTCCAACAAATAGTCTGCCCGTTCATAAAACGTATGTCCTTTTAGTGAATCTCCAGATGTATTTCTTTCCCCATATCTTTCAATATGGAAGCTATAGACTGGATGCTACGACTCTTGAAGCCCATCTCTTGGGGTAAATTGGGATTCAAATGAGCCGGGTTGATGGCTTGCCCAAGAAATATATAGATACAATCAGCGAACAAAAACTCTTTTGCGAGTAGACTAGCTCCATCTCTCAACCCTGATAGTTCATCTATTTCTTTAATCTTATTTAATATTTCCAGAGTACGGTTCACCGTGTGGACCCCTTCCGTTACCAGATCAATTCCTTCCATCTTTCCTGTTGGGGGTATCTTGTTCGTCATAGTCGACAGATCTACCGTAACATCTTTGCCCAGAAATTTGGCAAGGATTCCGGCGGTAGTGCCCCCGCTGATTATCTTCCTACCTGGTAGCGAAAAGAACCGGTTTGCCACTTGCAAGTCATCTTCCCTCCTCACTGGAGGGCCTATCATGAAGGCTCCAAACCTCTTAGGCCTAATTTTCAGAACCCCTACTGTGGTATCATCTCCGGGTCTATCCTCATAGAGTTGTCTGGCCTGATCTACTAAAACCTGGGCTACCTTCTGAGCAGATACATCCTCATATACCTGTGTCTCAAGAAATTTAGCTATTTTTTCCCAATCCCAACCAAGATTGAGAAGACCTCCAATACCGGCGTGAATTTCTCCATCACTTACCGTAATCAGCCAGTCCCCGGCTTCTGCGTGTACATGCGCCTCCCTGATTTTTCTGGAGCCTATGGTCTTATCTTTGTAGTTTAATTTGCTTATGTATCCCTTCTTCAGGAAAAAGGTCGGAGGATTGTCGAACTCTGCTAGATAAACCCTTCCGTCTTCTTTGACTTTAAGCAAAGTGAATGTACTGTAGGCAATCTTTCTTACCTTACATTCCGGTAAGGTGTCCGTAAGTGTTTCCACGACTTCTTCGAGTGGAAGCCCTCTCTCCATCAACCGCGTAGCTATCTTTGTAGTAAGTGTGGCCAGGATATTAGCCTTTACCCCGCTTCCCAGACCATCTGACAATACCATCAATTTTCCATCACCTATCGACGATACGGACAAAGAATCCCCACAAAGGATTTCTCCATATTTGCAAACAGACGCGCCCCCCGATTCAATATAAAGAGGTAGACTCATCTGGTCGCTCCTCCCTCTCCAGCAAGTTTTATGAGCTCAAACAGGGCAGCCTTGGTCTCTGCCGTTGTTTCCCCCAGCAAACCTGCTATCTCCTGCGCTACGCGCATCTGTTCATGAATAACCTGGTGAGCTTTGTTGATTGTTTCTGTCTTGAAAACGTCAGCTTGTTGATTCTTCATTACTGTTTCAGTAATGTCCAGCAACATAAGGACTCTTAAGTCCTCTTCCGGTAGACTAAAGTTGTACAGCTTTGCGGTTCTTCCTACCTTCTCGAGTTTCAACCACTGGGAGCCCCCTGATTCCTCTGAATCATCCAACGGATCAATACCAAAAAGTTCCTTGAATTCTTTTCCTTGAACCTCTTCCTGAGATTCCCTGGAAGCAAGCTCTAGAAAAGCCCTGTTATTGTAAACAACCCTGTGCGCGTCATCAGCCAAGGCTATTGCTACGGGTAATCTCTGGAATATAGTCTCCGCTCTCTGGGACGCATGTTCCCGTCTTGTTCGAGCAAGCATGAGCCGCGTCTGCAAGGCAGTGTATACCATCAAGAGTAACTGGTGGGGACCAAATGGTTTTGGTATGTAGTCGTAAGCTCCAAGCTTCACTGTTTCCACAGCTTCTTCCGTGGCCCTAAAAGAAGCGGTTAGAATCACCAGTATTTCGGGTTGCCTGATCTTGATCTCTTTGAGTAGATTCTTGCCTCCCATATCCGGCATTTCTATGTCAGTCACCATCACGTCATAAAATTCGCTTTCCAGTTCTGAAAACGCTTCGAGAATAGATTGTGTGGTCTTAACTTCAAATCCGTCGTTTTCAAGAATACGCTTGGAAAGCTCCAAAACCTTTTCATCAGTATCAACAAGCAGGATTTTGGAATTCGCTAGTGACCCGTCTTCACCTCCCGGAATAGGAACTAATGGGTCCGATATGTGAGCCATTATGTGGGCCATGCCGTCTGCCATCTTCTCAAGAGAAGCCAGCTTTTTGACTCTTTCAACCTGTTCTCTGGCCTGATCTAACTGGCCCGTTTGCTCCGCAACTTTTGAAGCCAGTTGAGTGCCCCACTCTTCCAATTTTTTTCGTGACTCAGCGAGATTCCTGATCATCAGGTTAAAGGTAGCGGCAAGTTCACCAATCTCATCTCTTGCCACGACCGGAACTTCATGAGTCAAATCGCCTTCGGCAGCCCTTTTAGCGGCATTTAACATTTGTTCAAGTGGCCGGTTGATCCAGTTAACCAGAAAATACGATATAGAGCCCATTAATATCACGCCGCACAGGGCTATTATCAGGAAAGCGCCCACCAGACGATCAATTACATTAAGTATGGGTCTCTCCAATGTGGCTACCTGAATAGCCCCTATGATCTTTCCCTCAAAATCTCGGATGGGTTTGGTTGCGGCTAGATAATCTTCCTTAAGCTCTCTTTCCGGGCCTAAAACTATTTCTCCTTTTTCCAAAACCCGGTTCCTCAAGCTCTGGTTCAATTCGAAGCCCACGAAGGGTAGCTTGTCCTGCCCTCTCAGAGAGGAACTTATCGCTTCCGAACCCTGGAAGATAGCTACAAAACCAAGGCCCTTGTCTTTGTGAACCGTATCCTGAAACAGTCGACTGGCAATGCGTTCAACAATAAGATGGTTGTTATTTATTAAGATTCCACCGTAAATTACACCTATAACCTTAGATTCGAGAAAGATAGGATAGGCCGCTACGAGCATGAGTCCTTTCTGTGGAACCTTTACGCCAAAGCGTTGAGCTAAAGTGGGGTTTTCCTTGATAATTCCCTTGACTTCTGCGACTCGCATTCCTGAAGCGCCTTTTCCATCCTTCGCAGCGTTAACTATAGAATTGTTACCGAAATCTATCGCTTCAGATTCCAGTTGAGAGGCACGAGTAAGATTCTTTCCTTCAGGACTGATTAGAGACAAAAAATCAAGATCATTCTCCAGACTCATCACAGCGAGACGATTCCGGATTGCTGAAAAATCTCCCCGTTCGAGGTATTCCGTAATTTTATCCGCTCCAGCCATCATTCTAATTTTAAGCTCAAGATTTTCTTGATGACTCTTGACGATGAAATCGGCCGTGGCCAAATCACTGGAGACCTTTTTTTGCGCTTCTTCGATGATGGTGTATCTGGCAAGTCGCATACCTATGATTACCGTAAGCAACCCGACGAGTATCGCTACCCCTAGGAATCCTCCCAACACTTTCTGCTTCAGAGAGAAGTCTTGAGCCCAACGCGTGAAGCTGTCCCAGTTCTTCCAAGGCACGCGTACGGTTTTTTTTGTGTCCATTTTACGCCCACCTTCCTAGATTTTTTCGATTATCTCTTTTTGGAAAATTTGTCTCGCATCATCAATGGAGTTTGCGTGAAACAAAACATCGTCAACTAGGAGATTAGCGCCGTCAGTGCAATGATCCATGCAAAAAGTTCCTTTTAACTCAACTTTGTTTTCGAGTCCTGCTTCTTTGATCGCGTCCTTGAAATAATTTATGATTTCATGGGATCCTTTCAAGTGACAGGCGCTTCCCACACAAACGGTGATAACATGCATCAGGCTCAACTCCTTTCACAGGCTATATGCTTTTAGGACTAGACATTTTTTGGTATCACAAAGCTCTCATGAACTCAGGCCTTAACTTTCCGGGATCTCTCGAATTGATTATATCGTCTATTGCAGCCAGGATCTTTTTTTTCTCACGGGGAAGACTCGCTTTAACAGGAAGATAATTAGAAGCATGATTCGACCTGAAGACACAGTTTGAAAATGAAGACTCGGCTATCATTATACGTAGCTCTTCAATCAATCCGAAAGGATCTGGCAGACTAAAAAGTCCCCGTGAAAACTCATCATACAAAGGAGTCCCTGGAACCAGAATGACACTCAACGCTCCTACGAAATCAGGATCCATGTCTGTCAGTATTTTTGCCGTTTGTCGAGCATGGTCAACGCTACCATCTACACCGCCAATTCCTAGTAGGACAGTTACCGATAACGCTATTCCCGCTTCCTTGACTTTGGTTGCCGCCTCAACAAGCTGCCCATAATCAGCGCCCTTAGAAATTTTTCTTAGTAGTTTCTCATCTCCCGTCTCTACTCCCAAATAAACAATTCCGAGTTTCAATTGATTGAGGCGCCTCAGATCATCCACAGACTTGCGAAGAACATCCCTGGCATTTCCATATATCCCAATTCTTTCAGCCTCAGGGTGGTAATGGTTGACGAGATCCAGAATTTGCACAAGTCTCTTTTGCGGGATACATAATGCATCCCCATCGGCGAGAAAAACTCTCCGAACTGGCCCCATGTGAGCAGATTCGGCAAGGTCTTCTTTTATGTCCTCTATTTTCCTGATTGAAAAAGGTTTATTCAGATAACTGCCGCAAAATGTGCAGCGGTTGTGTCTACAGCCAAGTGTGGCCTGGATTATGAGGCTTTCCGCCTCGCTAGGTGGTCTGTATACTGCGCCAATGTATCTCAAGTAACAATCCTTCCATCTATCGGGACTTAACGATAATCTATGCCTTCCATGACAAACTTGTCGAAACTTTTAATAGCGTCCTCGTGATTTCGACCATCTACTGTCAACTGCAAATAATATACGCTCTCAGGTCCAGGAACGAGATAGAGTATTTTTTTCTGAGGGATTACCGGCCCAACCAACACTGGTATTTTTTCCCCGACGATTGTATCGTCCATTGTAGATTCCGTCCATCCCTCCGGAGTCTTGTTGTCGCTATTGTCCAATTTCTTGTCCATCCGCTTTCGTTTACGAATGTATTTGGTATTGAAGATTACCTTGTAGGCCATTTTCTTACCAATATTCACGTACTCTTCCCTGTCTCCAGGTCTTACTGTTTCGCCGTCCGGGAACAGAGATGGATAATGAATTGCAAGGTTTTCAATTGGTTTAGAGACTGGAACCTTTCGAATTTCGATCGAAACATCCTCATTAGAGTCTCTGAACTTGGTTAACCTGTTGTTTTCGCAAATTGTAGGGAGAGGCTTATATTTTATTTCAGTCATTCCCGTTGACCGGAAACAACCCTGAATAAGAGCCGTTCCGATCCCCACGGAAAAAAGTGTCAAGAAAATCCTTAGTAAGGTCGGCATCTTTTGTCACTGGCTGTGGCCCATTTACTCGCAACCTTATAAAGAGTGAGCTTTAAGCCTTATTAGCCATTATTTAGTTGTTATATCCGCTACTGTTAAAAACAGATCGGATTCTCTCAATACTCCTACAAGTTCTTCGTTTTTATACACCGGCAACACCGTAACCTTGTTCCCATACATAAGATTGAGGGCTTTCAAAAGATCGTCTTCCTCTCGTATAGTCCCTCTAATTTTGAGCATCACTTGTTTGACTTTTATGTCGGAATTCTTTATTACCCGTGCATTAAAACTCATGCGCGATTCATCGAGTTCCTCTGTTCCAGCCTCGGCAAACGCCGCCAACACCCCAAGAGCTTGAAGACGATCCGATAGTCCACCGGCAATTTCTGGAATTAACACCCGGAGTATGGTCCGAAAATCGAGAATCCCAACAAGCTTGTTTTGGGAATTTAATACCAGTATATTCCGATGACCGGCCTCTGTACATTTCCCCATTTCGATCTGGCAATACACTTTTCTCAATGCATTGATCGCTTCCGACAATGGCCTGTCTTCATTTACAACGGCATAATCCCTGATCGGCACTAACAGGTCTTTAACTTTTCTAGTTAATGGCATGGTAATAACCTCGTTTGTCAAATCTGTGAAAAGGCGTCAAGGGCTTGTTTCGAAGATTTTAGTTCGGTTTAGTGTCCTCCTGAGCCCAAAATCCCACTAGCCGCAACACTCAGAATCAAGGCCTCAAGCACCGAAAAAAAAGCATATAATTTGTCATTATTTTTCCAAAGAACTGGAACAATTACAAGGAAACAAACGATGGTTACACCGGCCAGAAGGGCAATTCCAACAAAATTGAGGAAATCGCCATATCCCAACATACCCACCCACGACCATCCAGCATGTATGTTGGTGGTGCGCAAATACTCGTCAACGCTTAAAGTCCAATATTTTGATATTTCATCAACGGGGATATATGGTTTCAGAATTCCTAGAACATACAGGGCAAAAGACAATAGAATCAAACCCAGCCCTAACAGCATACCTTTTTCGAGCACCTTTGCATATACAACCTGCTCTGGTGACGCCTGCAATGATTTATTAGGATCAGCGGTCATGTGGATCTCTCCTAAAATAGATTTTTAATTTTGATCAACCGGCAAGACATTTTTGTTCGGCAAATCCAATCAACTTAGAAGCCTAAACCTTTGGTCAGCGCTTTCAATCCGGCAAAGCCGAGCATTCCTATAACTATCCACCTGACTAGTCCCGGTTTAGCAACTTTTAGCAACCTAACCCCAACAAATGAGCCACCCATAATTCCAATCAGCGAAGGAACAACCATCATTGGGATAACGCACCCTTTATTAAGATATATCCAGGCGGCTGAAGTATCGGTTATGGATAAAAGGAATTTGCTTGTCGCTACACTTATCTTTAGAGGAGCGCCCATGAGAAGATTCAGGACCGGAACATTTGCCCAGCCAGCTCCTAACCCAAACATCCCCGCCATTACACCTATGGCGATAAATAACACGAGTCCCTGCCAGGTTCTATGGATCTTCCAGTCTATTATCTCTCCTGTGCTTGCTTCCTGATAGACCCCATAAATTCTAAGGACTGACGATATCTTGTCGGCTTTAGGAACATCCGGCACTGTGGATTTCTTAGCCACAAGCATTAGCACGCAAATACCTAAAATCGTTACCCCTAAAGCTATCTGAACTATCTGTGTTGGAAGCGCCAATCCTATCATAGCGCCTATTATAGCAAAAGAGCTTGCTATCAACGCCACAGGCATGGCCAGTCTTAGACTAGCCAGATTCATTTTCAACAAACCTGGTCCAGCCGCTAGTGCGCCGGCAAGGGCCACAAGCAATCCGGCTCCTCTTACAAAATCCAAGTGGAAGGGGAAAAAACCGCTAATAATTGGCACAAACAGGACTCCACCTCCGACGCCTCCCAATACGGCAGCGATCCCCATGACGAAAGTAACCACTAAAAGAAGAAGTGGCCAAACCCACCATGCAGTGGAAGACTCAGTACCGGCTGCCACCAAACCTTCATTGGCATAACCGTTCCCTGCTAGAAGAATGACCGACAATAGGAGCGCAATGAAAAATACGCCCTGTTTACCGGTCTTTGTCATAATTCACCTCTTGATTAAGCATATTTTTAGAGACTGGTCATCCCTCAATTAGACCAATCCTGAACACTTGCAATGATGGTCAAAACTAACTTTTAAAAAACAGGCTAATCCAATTACCAACCTTTATGCTCAATTACCTTGTTTATTTCCGCCTGCCTGATTCTTTCTTCGTGCTCTGATTTTCTCTGATAGGCGTTTTTCAGCTTTACTGAAAGGTCTTCGGTGCCTGTGGGCTTAAGTAAATAGTCGTAAGCCCCTATTTTCATACCATCTATAGCTGTCTCTACTGTTCCATGGCCTGTAAGCATGATAACTTCAATTAAAGGCCATAAGGTTTTTATTTCTTTTAGGGTCTCTACTCCGGTTTTTCCTGGCATCATAACGTCCAGCAAAACTACATCCACGGTTTCTTCTTTGAGCAGCGCTATTGCCTGATCGCCATCGTGAGCTACCCTTATCTTGAATCCTCGCGTTTCCAGACGCTCGGATAGCAACTCTGTAAATTCTTCCTCATCATCAACTAAAAGGACTCTGATTGACATTGGAAAAAGCTCCCTTTACTTCTTAGGTTGACCTTGTTTCATAATGTCTCTGGCAGATTCAAAATCTCCTTCTTCGGCAAAAGACGCAGCCACCATGGCCTGTTCCAGTTTTTTCTTGTAAGCGGCTTTGAGTGTTCTCATGAGCTGATCAATGGGAATAGGCTTGCGTAAGTATTCAAAAACTCCCAAGCGCCTAGCCTCAGCTTCGTCGGCCTCTGAGCCATGTCCGGTGAGCATCACTACCTGTACCCCCGGGTAAGCCTCTCTAGCTCTCTTGAGCACTTCCTTGCCATCCATTCCCGGCATCTTCAGATCGACCAAAAGCACGTCTGGTGGATCTTCTTCCAGTTTCTTCATGGCTTCTTCGCCGCTCAGAGCAACGGATGTATCCACATTACGCATTTGCATCCGCTCATCCAGCGTCCGGACAAATTCCTCCTCATCATCAACCATTAAAACTTTGAACTCTTTCATTATGTTCCTCCAGGCAGCTATTTGTTATAACGCGCTAAACATTTCCCATTGCCGGGAAAAAGTAGAATTAATTTACGGCGGGGGCATGGCAGTTCTGGTTCGTATGTCTTCATCTCACTTTACAAAATTTATCATGACCGCATTCAATTCAGATTTGGTTTCAATAGATATGTTTAGAGATCTGAATTCCTCGATCAGTGAACCCCACTCGGGGTGCGATTGTACCCTTTCGATAAATGATTCACCAGACGCTACCATAGTTATAAACAGACCCAAAGCTGGGATCCCTTTTTCACTCTTTGTCGATTTCATAAGGATTTCTGATCCTTTTCCTGTGAGGGGAGCCAGAAATTCCAGGACTCTATACAGAGTCATTCTACTCTTTAGAGGATCTGCTTCCAGAAAAACTGATTTAGTATTTTCCTCGATCAGGAATTTCACTCCATTTGTTCGGCTCAACTTGCCCGACAAAAGTAGCATTTGATCCAGAACCGAATTCAAATCTTCATTACGAACCTCGTAGTCAGGCACATGCGCAAAGGAGTTCAATGTCGATACAATCTCGGCCCCCCTTTGGACCTGTTTGTCTATCTTGTCCATTATCCTGGAGAACCTTTCCTTGTTAGGAAAGGTTTTGTCCTCGGCCGCAACCAGAAGATCCTGAGCCAGACCCGCAGACTCTCTAATTATTGCAAGGACGTTTTTTACTTCATGGGTCATCGCTGAAGTGACTTTCCCCATGAAAAGGGTTTCTTTCATTGTTATCCCCGATTCAGGTTGCTGACGAACGTTTGTTGATTGCCATACCAATTTTCTGAATTAGTTCGTCTATCTGTAGTGGTTTCATAAGGTAATCAAAAGCCCCCAATCGCATACCAGTAAGACCTTCGGGGGTTGATCCTATTCCAGTAAGCAGGATAACCTCAATTTTTGGATAAAGCTTTTTAACTTTTTCCAAAACTGTCAGGCCGCTCATTCCCGGCATCATCAGATCTAATACCATGACATCCGGTTCGAAAGTTTCAAGCTTTTTAAAGGCGCCCTCGCCTTCAAAAACTGTTTCCGTGATGATTCCTCTCATTCCTAAACGTTCAGCAATAGTTACGACAAATTCCTTTTCATCGTCCACCAAAAGCACTTTCCAGTCTTTCATTTTACACCCCCGACTGCGCTGGAGTTTGTTTAGGAAGGTACACTGTAAAAAAAGTCCCGATTCCGGGTTTGCTTTGCACCTCGATGTCCCCGCCCAATCGTTTAACAATTCCGTATGTTATGGATAGACCCAGACCAGTTCCCTGCCCTGATTTCTTTGTAGTAAAAAATGGTTCAAAAACATGTTTTAGGGTTTCTTCGGACATTCCGTGACCTGTATCCTTTATAGTCACTCCAATCATCTCGGAATCCCGTTCAAAACTTGATATGGCTATCGTTCCTCCATCGCCTATGGCGAACATGGCATTGTTCAAAATGTTTAGAAACACCTGCTGGAGTTGTCCTCTGTCAGACTTGATCTGGGGCAGGTTTTTCAAAAGATCAAGGTCAAGTTTGACATTTCTGTAGAGAGCCTCTTTTTCGAGAAACCCCAGCGTTTCTCGAAGCACTTCATTGACATCAAGTAACTGAACTTCCACGTCCATCCTCCTCGCAAAACCAAGGAGACGATGGGTTATGGTCCTGCATCTCTCAACCGATTGAATAATGGCTTTAACCAGATTGAGAAATCTCTCTCTATCCGGGAAATCAGGATTATATTGTATCACGTCTTGCATCAAACCAGCCTTCTCATTGATTACAGCAAGAGGATTATTGACTTCATGTGCAACTCCTGCAGCCAATCGCCCAATTGATGACAATTTGTGCGAATGTTCCACCTCCCGTAATGCCATGGTCCGTCTGTCGTCGCTTTCTTTCATGCGTTTCATCATTATACTGGTCAGCTTGAGGACCCCCAGGATAATCACCGTCAATCCAATGACAAAAACTATCAGCAAATCGGCCCTGAGAGTATACCAAACCTTTAGTACATCAGACTTATGCTTGATGAACGCAAAAATGAAATCATTCTGATTGAAATAAACGTATCCAAGGAATATATCCCTTCCTAGAGGATCAACTCTCTCTATAACCGTTGGTTCGAAACTCCTGGTTGGAATTGTTACAGGACATTTGTCCAAGACATCACCATAAAATTTTGACTTGGTTTGAAATACTCCTTGACGGTTAATGACAAAAGCGTCGCTTTCAGAGTCCAAACCCATCGAAGCAATCAGATCGTCAAGCTTTGCCGTATTGATCGTAGCTCTGACAATCCACTCTCTACCGTCAGTTGAAATGTGCTGAACAGCTATCGCTAGGTGAGGGAACTTACGGTATCCCTTGAACACGTCACTAATGTAGACGCCATTCACTCTAACCTGCTCAAACCAGGCTTGATCTGCGTAATCTTTGCCCTGAAGTTCGTACGGACCAGCGTAGCTTATCTGAGTGCCTTTGGAGTCAATAAGTCCAATATCAACAAAACCTTCAAATTCCTTTTTTAACACCCTGAAAATTCTATTGAGATTTTTTTCGTCGGCCAATTCCTCAAACGTGTAGGCTGAAGCTATGAAATTGACGGTGGAAAGCCGTCCGGCCAGAAATAACTCAAAAGAATGCTTGGCCTTGTTCACCAGCGTTTTCATTGGGGCCTGAATCTCGTTTCTTAGAGCTGCCTTATATTCGTAATAATTGATCGCGGTCATGAGCGCCAATGGCACCAACGTGGTTGTCAACATCAGAATTGCTATGTTGCGACCAACTATGCGATATCTTTCCGGAGTCGATCTCTCTTCCGGAATGCTCAGCAGATCTTCGATTAAGCCTTTTATGGATCTCATGAACGATATCTCGACCCATCCAATTCATGTCTATCTGGATACAATTTGCCTAAATGTTGCAAATTATCACTCATAGACAGTCAGTAGAATATCTTTGGAAACGTTATGTGATTCTTGAGTATCACGAAATATATATAGCAAGTTTAACCTATCATAACTTGGCCTAAACTTGAAGCCAGAACCTTGTTTCACTGAAAGATATGACTTGTTGGACCTAAACTTAGAACCGGGGTCATTAGAATTTATAGATGCTCAATGATGGCGAATAAAGGGAAAAGACTAGGCTGCGAATTTGTGATCTCTGACAAACATGACCCGTGTTTCCTATTTAGAATAACCGGGTCAAATTGCCGGCAACATGAACTCTTTTTTTGACTTGACCACGCGTCAATTCTTATACATCTCCTTGATTAGATCCCCGAAATTCCTGTTCACATGGCGTCGCTTCACTTTCATCGTCGGGGTTACTTCCCCGTCTTCTTCGTAAAGCTTCTTGGGAACAATCCTGAACTTCTTGATGGTTTCAACATGAGATAGCGTTTTGTTGATTTCCTGGATTTCAGTATCAATCAGATCAATTATATCAGAAGCCTTAGTCAAACTTTCATAGGTTGTGAAAGGAATTTTGTGATCCTGGGCAAATTGGACCACGTTTTCTTCGTCAAGCATTATCAAGGCTGACAAGAATTTCAGCCTGTCACCAATTACAACAGCGTCATTGATATACGGGCTGAATTTGAGTTGATTTTCAATGTTCTGAGGCGCTATGTTCTTGCCACCAGCCGTTATTATAAGGTCTTTTTTGCGATCTGTTATTTTTAGGTAACCCTTTTCATCAAGTTCTCCAACATCCCCAGAACAGAGGTATCCGTTAACCAATGTTTCGAGAGTGGCTTTGGGATTTTTGTAATATCCCATAAAAACGTTGCCACCTTTAACGAGAATTTCCCCATCATAGGCTATTTGGACTTCCACTCCAGGAAGAGGCGGCCCCACGTTACCCAATTCAATGTTATCCCCCTGGTGCATACATGTAGGTCCAGATCCCTCAGTTTGACCGTATACCTCCCTAAGCGGAATACCTATTCCATGAAAATATTTCAGGACATCAGGTGAAATGGGGGCCGCCCCCGATACGGCCAGACGAACCCTTTCGAACCCAAGACGTTCTCTAAGTTTGTAGAAAATCAGGATGTTTGCTATAGATCGTAAACATTTCAGGTATAAGGGAGGACCGCCCTTTTGAAATCTCATTTTTCCGTATTTGAGACTTATTTTTTCTGCGAGAATGTAGCAAATTTTCTTGAACCAGGTTGAATTGGCCATTTTAATTCGAATCGTCGAGTAATATTTCTCCCAGATTCGCGGAACCGCAAAAATTATCGTTGGTGAAATCTCCTTAAAATTAGCCTGGATGGTATCTGTACTCTCTACAAAATTGACAGTGTAACCGAAAGTAATTGGAAGAAAAACGGTGAACATTCTTTCCGCAATATGACTGAGAGGAAGAAACGACAACAGTTCGTCCGTTTCACGGATAGCAATAGCCTTGCCAATAGAATCGCACGTCCACACTACATTCAGGTGCGACAGCATGGCCCCTTTCGGTGGTCCCGTGGTGCCGGAAGTGTAGATAACAAGGGCTAGATCATCCTGAGAGGTTCGATTTACCAACTGTTCAAATAAATCTGGATTTTTTTGATCCATGGATTCGCCAAGTTTCAGTAATTCATCAAACGTCATCACCATCGGATCAGAGAAACGGGAAAGTCCCTTGGAATCCATGATAATTATTTTTTCCAGTTCCGGGGTATTTTTCCTGAATTCGAGAGCCTTATCAAGCTGTTCTTCGTCTTCACCTATGTAGAAGCGGGCTCCAGAATGTTCAACGACGTATTCACACTGACTTGCTGAACTAGTTGTGTATATTCCAACAGTGACTCCTCCGGCTGACATGATGGCTATATCCGAATAAAGCCATTCTGGTCTGTTTTCTCCTATTACCGCGACACGATCCCCTTTTCTAATCCCAAGGCTGATCAGCCCCAAACAGGTGAGTTTGACATTCCTAAAATAATCGGACCAGGTCAAATCTCTCCATATACCTAGATACTTGCTTCTTAGAGCTACTCGTTCGGGCACGTTTTTAGCTCTGTCTAAAAACATCTTTGGAATGGTTCGTTCAGTTTCTGTCATAAAATTATCTCTATCTCTATTTTCAACGTGGATCAACGCCATCTCTTTTTGCGTTTATATCGCTGATACCCCTTGGCGGACGTTTCCTGCCTAACCCCCAAATAAAACTCCTGAACATCTTCATTTTCTGAAAGCTTCTCTGGTGATCCTTCCAGGACTATTCTTCCTGATTCCATTATAAAAGCGTGATCCGCAATACTTAGAGCCTTTCGGGCATTTTGTTCGACCAACAGAATTGTTGTTCCGGCCCGGTTAATTGACCGAATTATTTCAAATATCTCTGACACAAGTAATGGCGATAAGCCCAAAGACGGTTCGTCAAGTATCATCAACTTGGGTCTGGACATCAAAGCGCGCGCAATGGCGAGCATCTGCTGTTCACCGCCAGAAAGCGTTCCCGCAAGTTGTTTCAAACGATCTTTCATCACTGGAAAATAGTCAAAAACTTTCATCAGATCCGTATCAACATCTCTATCTTTACGGGTATAAGCTCCCATCATCAGATTTTCCCTGACAGTCAACTCGGGAAAAACCTCACGGCCCTCGGGAACGTAAGCAATGCCTCTCGGCACTATTTTTTCGGTCTTCAAGCCGTCGATACGTTGATCTTCAAACCAGATCGAGCCTTTTTCAGGCTGATCTTCGATGTACCCCATGATAGTCTTGAGCGTCGTGCTCTTTCCTGCTCCGTTCGCTCCAAGGATAGCCCTTATTTCCCCCTTATCCACTTTTAAAGACAGTCCTCGAACCACCATTATTTTCCCGTAATAAATTTCTATATTTTTTAGTTCGAGCATAGTTTTGGCTCTTGTTTAGTTTCTATTGATGAGATGTATTGGAACCCAGTCTCAAGAAAATCAATCCTTGCCAAGATAAGCTTCAAGTACCTGGGGATCATTCCGAACAACATCAGGCGTCCCCTGCACTAATTTGACTCCAAAATTCAGGGCCATAATCTCGTCGGAAACGTCCATTACCAGATTCATGTCATGTTCAACCATGATTATAGTGACTTTGAAATCATCTCGAATGTCGCGAATCCAGAACATCATGTCTCTCTTTTCTTCCTGATTCATTCCCGCTGTAGGTTCATCCAGAAGAAGCAGAGTCGGTTCCATGGCAAGAGCTCTTCCGAGCTCTACCAGCTTCCGAACCCCATAGGGCAAAGAGGAAACCAGTGAGTCCCGGTAGGCTTCGATTTCGAGAAATTCTATGATTCGTTCAACCACTTCCCTGTGATGGCATTCTTCCCGGGCGGCGGGAAAACTTTTGCCAAAGAAAAAAGCTCCTGAAAAAACTCCTGATTTCATGTGGATATGTCTTCCGAGAAGCAGGTTATCAATGGTGGTGAGATGACCAAAAAGTTCGATGTTCTGAAATGTTCTGGCGATTCCCATGCTGGCGGAGTGATGAGACTTTTTGCCCGTTATTTCTCGATTCCTGAATATAACTTTGCCTTTGGTGGGCTTATAAATACCGCTGATACAATTAAAAATAGTGGTCTTGCCAGCGCCATTTGGTCCTATAATGGAGAATATTCTACCCTCCTCCACATCCATAGAAACTCCATGCAGGGCTACCAGACCTCCAAAAGAAACCCACAAATCCTGTATTGAAAGAAGCGACATCTGGGGTAATAACAATCCTTCTGTTATTTTTTGAGGCGAAGAGTCAGAAGCATAAATGACTCCTGGTCTCAACACCTCGTTTGCAAAATGTTCCAGACCCTATTCACCCTTGTAGGTCATCCAATCAGATATCTTGACAGGTTTTCCCTCAGGGCCACACTTCGAGATAAAAACTGATTTCATCCCCTGGTGGTCTTGAGGAGTGAAAGTGCAGTCATAACCTAGCCAGTCATTCCAGTTTCGAATAGTCTCCATGGCCTTGACGAACGTGTCAGGATTAAGGTCTTTCCCTGCTCTTTTCAGGCCTTCCACCATGGGTTCCACAAACACAAAACCGGCAAGAAAGAAAATTCCGGTGTATTGTTCATTTGGAGCGAATTTCTTCTGAGCCTCAAGGTATTTTTTTGCCAACGGACTTTCAATATTGAGGAAATTCGCGTAGATGACCCCTTCCCAGAGACCTTTAGTGATCTTGTACATCAAATTCGAGTCGGACAGAGTCGAGCTTGCCACCCACTGAGGCTCAAAACCGACAGCTTTTGACTGACCAAGTATTATGGCGGCGTGTTTTGGAAGTATCCAAAGGATTACCGCTTCCGCTCCACTTTCCTTTAGTTTGAGCGCGTGCGATTTCAGGTCGGTGTCAGTAACTTCCACCGGCACTTCAGCCATCAATTTGAATCCAGCTTTTTTCGCGTATCTTTGAGCGCCTTCCAAGCCTTCTTTTCCATAATCATCGTTTTGATAGAAGAAGGCTATTTTTTTCTTACCCAATTTTTCTACAAGGTATTGGGTCAGGAGAGAGGCTTCGTCCGTATACCTGGGGTAAACAGCGAACAGGTACTTTTGCAAAGGCTCTGACCAATGCTTGGACCCGGTAGCCGGTCCCACCCAGGGAACCTTGTTTTCCATGAGATAGTCCCTTGCCGCCATACCGGTGGAGGTTCCCACACCGGATGCGACTCC
>DYRE01000137.1 GCA_020718965.1 Desulfomonile tiedjei | reverse complement strand
GACTGCAAATTCACAAAGGCGGGCGCCCTCCATTTGAGACGATGGGGTTTGGATCCCCCTTCGCTGACTATATAACAACCCAACTCTCCCCTGGGAGATTCTATACATTGGTAGCAGTCGCCAACAGGAACGCTGCATCCTTCAACAACCAGCATGAAGTGATGAATTAAGGCCTCCATCTTAGTGTAGATATCTTCCTGAATGGGAAAAATCTTTCCTGGAAGCGTGGACCTAATCGGTCCGCCCGGCAGTAACTTTATTGCTTGCTTGAGAATCCTGTTGCTTTGGCGCATCTCTGCAACTCTGACAAGGTACCTCGAATAAACGTCACAGCCTCTCTCCACAGGAATGTCAAAATCATATCGTTCGTATCCGGAATAGGGTTCCGATTTTCTAATATCCCATGCCTTTCCTGAGGCTCTTATCATGGGACCGCTGACACCGATCTGAATAGCGTCTTCAAACGATAAAAATCCTATTCCTTTCGTTCTGTCGATGTAAATAGCATTATTGGTAAGCAGCGTCTCGTATTCATCGACTCTAGCCTCAAAATGTTCCACAAATGCCGTCAGGTTTTCGAGAAAACCTTCCGCTAGATCCTGAGACAGGCCACCAATCCTAATATAGTTTGGCATAAGCCTTCCGCCCGCGGTAAGCTCGAAGAGGTTCATGATCTCTTCTCGCTCTCGGAGCATGTAAAACAGCGGGGTCATTGCTCCAACATCGTGCCCATGGGTCCCCATCCAAAACAAATGACTGAAAATTCTGGAGAGTTCCGCCATAATCACTCTTATTGCTTGTGCCCGTTCAGGGATATCAACCCCGAGCATTTTTTCAACTGTAAGACAATATGCGAGGGAATTGCTGGAAGCACCCATATAATCGCAACGTTCCGTCAAAGGAATAATCTGATGGTATTTCTTGTTTTCACAGGTTTTTTCAAACCCCCTGTGAAGGTATCCAAGATACGGGACTATGTCGATTACCGTTTCCCCATCAAGTTCCACTACAGCGCGGAAAACTCCGTGTGTGCTGGGATGATGCGGTCCCAGGTTTATTTCCATTATCTCGCTTCTCATGTCGGCTCTGAGGTTCAATTCACGCGCCATAACCTATGTTACCTCAAAAAGTTTTCTAAGAGGGTAAATCAGGGGTGTCCTCTTCCGTCCCTTCTAAAGGAAAATCTTTTCTGAGAGGATGCGCCTGCCATTCATCAGGCAAAAGCAATTTTCTCGGGTCTGGATGATTCAGGAAAACTATACCGAACATTTCCGCTGTCTCTCGCTCATGCCAATCTGCTGTTCGCCATATTCTAGTGACAGATTCAATGCTAGGCAATTTACCTTCCTGGTCTTCTATTCTAGCTCTCAACCTCAGTCTTTGGACGTTTTTGACTGAATAAAGCTGATACACAACTTCGAAGCGAGGCTTCGCCGGGTAATGATCAATTCCAGCAACAAAGCTTAGAAAATCGAATTTAAGTTCCGATTCGTCTCTCAGGTAATAACAAAAATCTAGGACTTTCTCAGCGGGAACACCTACGCTGATTTCCTCAAATGTTGTATCAAATCTTAAATCCGGTCCAAACTTTTCGGTAAGTTTATCTTTAATGAGGTCCTGGTTCATCTTCCGGCTACCTTTATAGCGCTCAGTTTAGGGTTACGGATGGATTGTTCTTTCATGACCCTCGCATGAAGTTGCAGTATTCCGTCAAGAAGAGCCTCTGGCCTCGGTGGGCACCCAGGGACATAAACATCGACGGGTAAATACCGGTCTATTCCCTGAACTACCGCGTAATTCTTGTATATGCCTCCAGAACAAGCACAGGCTCCCATGGCTATCACCCATTTCGGGTCGGCCATCTGTTCATAAATTCTCAATACGGCCGGCAGCATCTTCTTGGAAGCAGTTCCTGAGACTATCATCAGATCAGCATGCCTGGGTGAAGGACGAGCGACTTCCATACCAAATCGCGACAAGTCGTACCGGCTAACGAAGGTCGCTATCATCTCCAAAGCGCAGCAGGCCAAGCCAAATCCGAGCGGCCACATGGAGGATTTTCTTGCCCAATTCACAAACCATTCTAGATTGGTTACATGAACAGTGTTGTCGAGGTGATTTTCTATTCCCATTCAAGAGCACCCTTTTTCCAGACATAGACTAGGCCGACCAAAAGGACGAGCACAAAGAGGAGCATTTCAATAAAACCGAAAGTCATTAGCTTATCGAATATTTTTGCCCACGGGAATAAGAATATAAGTTCGATATCAAAAACAATGAAGAGCATGCCAATGATGAAGAAACGCACAGAAAATCTTTGCCTGGCCCCACCGATTGGATCCATACCGCACTCGTAAGGCATGAGTTTAATGGGAGTAGGGTTGCGCTTGGCAAGTACAGTGGAAAGAACGATTATAGCTGAACCGATGAAAGTGGCAAGTAGGATAGTAACCAGGATAGGAACGTAACTATCAATCATCCGACTTCTCCGTTAAAAGCCGATACCCCCGGGGAGCCCAACCAGGATTTAGTTCTTTTCAGCCTATTTTGAAACGTTTTGTGATTCTTTAAGAATCAGAAGTTAATGAAATGAACATTAAATTATTGCTGACGAACAGTCAAGCTTTTTGTGGACTACATATTGTCCAACGATTCATTTTGAAAATTAAAGACAATCTCCAGTCGCGTTCCCTCTCCTGGGGCCGACGTCAATTTCATGACATCTGAGACTCTCCTAATATTTGCAAGCCCCATTCCGGCGCCAAAACCCATGTCCCTGATCCACTCCGGAGCTGTTGAAAAACCTGGCTGAAGAACCTGTTTTAGATCCCCTATGCCTGGCCCATGATCTACCGTAGAGATGTTCACCCTGTCTTTCCTTACTTCAACTGTTATTTCTCCACCTATATCCGTATGAATGACCAAATTCATTTCGGCTTCATAGACGGCCACTCCGACCCGTCTGACGATCTGGGGACGCAACATAAGCCTTTGCAAGGATCTTTTTATCAAACTTGAAGCCTTGCCCGCGTTATCAAAATCACGTTCATTGACAAAGAACCGCAACAGGAGGCTCGTGTCATCTGAAGATATATCCTGGAATATGTGACTCGCCCTGTAGGTGTAAAGCTTTTCAGCCTCGTTCCGTTGGAAACTCTTATCCATTTGCTTGAGCAGGGAGCGAATAAGTGTTCCCGCTGTAACTATTCCAACAAGATCCCCGTTTTGATCAACTACTGGGAGTCGACTGAAGCCCTGTTGGCCAAGATTTTTCACTACATCGGTCACCATTGAATCTTTGGAGACGGTTCTTACATCTGTGGTCATAAGATCCGTTACGAGAAAATCCAGCTTACCCTCCTCCATCGATCGAATGACATCTCTTATGGTGACAATGCCTATGACTTGTTTCCCTTTTACAACAGGAGCGCCGGAAATGTGTTTATCCCGCATCAGGTCTTTCACCTGCCCCATGCTGGATGACGGATCAATAGCGATTACATTAGGAGCCATGACCGATTCCACTCGAGTCGTGTAAATCAGTTCCTGAACTTTAGTGATTTCTTGAGTTGACATGTCACCAGGAATTATTTTCAATTTTTACCGGTCCGCGACCGGGTAGCCCCGCTTGGTAAAGTCTTCCACACGCTTCATACATAGTGTAGCTGGTTCTGACCAGAGATATGCAGGAATCACGCGCCAATTCAAGGGTTTCAGGAGGGGGAGTTTTGTCGCGTACAAATACTATGACATTGACTCCTGCCATTTCCGCCGTTCTGACAACCTGCGGATTAGTCAGCCCGGTAAGCAGAACCATCCCTTCTGAGCCAAAGGCCAGAACATCACTCATTAAATCCGCCGCCCCACCGCGTGGTAATTCTTCATCCGGGTTATGATTCTGGACAAGGATTTTCCCGTTCAGCACTTCGACCATTTCCCGAATGTTCATGTTTTCTCCGTCATAAAAACCCCATTAAAAACAAATTATTGAAACATTCAGATACGATGTTGTCAAGAAACAAAAAAATAATGTGTTGGCATTGGTTCGATGAAATAATAGGATACTTGGCTCTGGTAAAAAAGAGTTGAATTTAAACCCCATAAATAAAAAGGAATCCATTTACATGAAAGTTGCGAGTTTCCCAAAAACCTCATGCAGACGACTGGAAGCCAAAGCTGCTCTGGTAACCGGAGCAGGTCAGGGCATTGGACGCGCCGTAGCGGTTAGATTGGCTGCAGAAGGAGCATTTGTGGGGGTCCTGGACTGGAACAGAGAAACTGCGAGAGAGACTCTCGAAATGATTCAGTCAGCCGGTGGTTTAGGAATGGTCCTCCATAGCGACGTTTCTGAACCCAGTCAAGTGATCAGTTGCGTTGAAAAGATAAAAGCTGATCAAGGTAAAATCGATCTTCTTGTCAACAATGCGGGCTTGGACCGGCCAGGAGGATTTCTTAAACTCGACTACAATAGTTTCTCGGATGTATTCAATGTCCATGTTCTCGGTGCAGTAAATTGCGTTCGCGCGTGCTTACCTTGTATGTTGAATGAAGGTGATGGCAGGATAGTCAACGTATCATCTATTTACGGAAAAGTAGGAACCAAGGGTGAATCGCCATATTGCTGCGCCAAGGCCGGCATCGTTGGCCTGACAAAGTCTCTGGCCAAAGAATTTGGCGGCAAGGGAATTAGGGTAAATGCGGTAATGCCTGGACTCACAAATACCCCAACAATTATGGAAATGATGCGCCCCAAGTATCAGGAAGCCTTTGTAAGAGAAACACCGCTGGCCAGAATGGCCGACCCGGATGAAATAGCACGACCGGTTGTTTTTCTATTGTCGGATGAAGCAAGCTATATAACAGGCGCAGTGCTGGAGGTGACGGGGGGATGGGGGATGTAGATGACGAAATCACTTAGATTTATACATCGAAACATACTTGTTTCTAAACATTGGTCCCAGTCAGATTAATCCGCAAGTTCAGTCCAGAAATATCAACTAATTGAATGCCTAGGAAAGTCAGAAAATTTACGCTGAAATTGCATTTGTAGAGAATCGAAAATCTCGAGGTCCAGTGAAGGAATCTTTCCAAATTCGGGATCAAGGGTATCGAGGTTTCTGAACCTTTGAACCGAATATAGGCACGAATTCCCAAGCTCTTCACGTATAGAACGCAGTTCTTGCTCACCAACCAGTCCAGGAATTACAGTAGTTCTGAAAAAAGCTCGAATACCAGAGGTCTTTAGAAGTTCTACGCTCCTCCGTATTTCGTTCAGGTCAACATCAACCCCGGCCAACCTTGAATAGATATTCACCTCCAGAGGGGCTTTAATGTCCATGGAGACAGCGCTGATTAATTTCTCTTTGATGAGTCTTTCAAGCATAGACGGGTTAAATCCGTTGGTATCTATTTTTACATCAAGCTCTAGTTGACGAAATATACGAACCAACTCAGGTAGCCCGGAATGACAAGTCGGCTCCCCTCCGGTAATTGTAACTCCATCAACCCAACCAGACTTCTCTCGAAGAAAATTTGTCACATGTGAAAGGGCAATGTCCTCGCAATCTTCGGGAGCCAGGACAAGCTTGTGGTTGTGACAGGCTGGACAGCGAAAAGAGCATCCTCCAAGAAATATAACTGAGCAGACTTTCCCCGGCCAATCCAGCATAGAAACCGGCAAAAATCCTTTAATTTTAGGCAATTTCATCTGTTTAACCACATGATTCTGATCTCTAAACTAATATGTGTGGTAGGATTCAATACCCTGATCAAATCCTACCAACGCACAAAATCAGAAAACTCTAAGAATCTATATTCACGAGATAATTCTTGATGTCTCCCACGCTAGTAATAATACCGGCGTCATCTGAGACCAAAATCGGAAGCTTTTTCTCTGAAAGAGCGACACACTCATAATAGGCCAAAAGCGCCAGCGCCTCTGAATTCTCAGAATCCAACTGCAACACCTGAACATCCGATATGCTCTGCAAATCAACCTGGTCTTTGACCCAGTCACATTTCACGCATCCCTGTTTTGTGAATAGATATGTCACTATCCGCCTCCATATTCTTTAAAGGTTTAGGCCTACTCTGTTGAACCGTGGTTTCGTTTAGTCCTGGTAACTAAACTGAGTTTGTTCGGCTATGCCGACCCTCTGTTAAGCATCAGCCTAAAAGAGTGTTTCGATGACGATCCTTGAGTTCGCCCCTTTTCCCCTTGTTC
>DYRE01000136.1 GCA_020718965.1 Desulfomonile tiedjei | reverse complement strand
CAGAAATACTTCGAACAAAATAAGACCGAATTCTCCACACCGGAAAGTATCAAATTTCATCACATTCTCGTGGAAAATGAAAAAGAGGCCAAGAATGTTCTGACGAGATTGAAAAAAGGTGAAAAATTTGCTGAGATTGCGACACAGGTTTCAATCTGCCCTAGTAAAGTAAAGGGAGGGGATCTGGATTGGATGCCTAAAGGCAGTCTGGTCCCGGAAATTGAGGAGGTAGCCTTCAAGATGAAGAAGGGTCAGGTTGAGGGTCCTGTGAAAAGTAAGTTCGGCTACCATGTTCTCTTCCTAGAGGACAACAAGCCTTCTGAAGACGCTTCATTTGATCAGGTCAAGGAATATATAATCGAGCAACTCAAATACCAGAAACAGCAGGAACAATATGAGAAGATCGCTGATTCTCTCAGAAAAAAGATGAATGTTCAGATTTTATTACCAATTGAGACTGCAAAGCCTACAGAAAGTAATCCCGTTGGTGATCCTAAAGCGAACCCTAAAAACTAGTAGCTAACGATGGCGGCTTGATCAGCCGCCATTCAACTTTCTTCCAAATGGAAATCCCGACTAACATCAAATATCCAGTGGCACAAACATATCTTCGGCTTCCTGCACAATCTCCTTCATGTCTCCGACCTGCTCATTAATACGCGACAGAGCTTCTTCGGCCGTTCGGGTTTTCAAGTCTTCTTCGCGCATCATTAGTGAGACCAGTTCGAGGAAATAAGCTTCGTCGAGAAGATAAATCTTTTTGAGAATATCCAGTGTTTCTTCATCGGTGAGTTCAAGATCATCAGGTTTTAACTCGCCTCTGTCCAATTTCACCAAGAAGTCTGCAGGAAACGCTACCTCGGATTCTTCATCAGAAACCGTCATGGTTTGAATTCCCGGTCGTACTAATTTGTCCTGGAAAGCGGAGGCGACAAGTTTGATGTCCAGACTCTTGAGAACTTCAGAAAAAGTCTCCTCGGTTTCCTCCAGAAAACTCACTAGCCAGTGGTAGGCCGTCTGAGGGTCGGTGACTCCCTTTGAAGAAAACAATTCCGAGTCAAGGTCCAGAATTGATTGCACGCGCTGTGGGTCTACCAGGGTGAGGACTCCGATGTGAGTGGAGCACTGCGATTTCATGAGGCGAAATAGCGTGCGGTCTCCCAAGTCTTTTACAAGGTTCTTTCCTGAGTGATCATCGAGGAGAAACACTATTTCCTGAGCATTCCGGGGATCAGTAAGAGCTTCGCTTGAAACCAGATTGACCTGCTCTTCTCGGGAAAGACTTTCCATCAATTCAGACGCGTGTTTTTTGTTTAACTTGATAAGGTCCAGGACCTTATGACCCTTTTCGGATAATGGGGTTAAATAGTTTTCCAGTTGCATAAGAGACTTATTCCTCCCGTTCGTCCCAATGAGGATCCTCTATTGACCTGACCATCTCGCGTGCGTTCTCATCTCCACCGAAGTCTTCCTCGATCCAGCCTTCATCAGGAGCTTTGTAGGATTCTCCGAGGTTGAGGGTTACTCGACGGCGCTGCCTGGAAATAGTCATGAGTTGCAACGCCTTGACAAGATTGGAACCCGCTTCTCCATCCTCTGAGTCCCTGAAAGAGAAAATGATGTTGCGAAGTTTTTGGGCCTGATTCTTGTCCAACTCTAATCCCTTGCTCTCAAATATTTCCTTAAGTCCGGGAGAATCGTCTTCGCCAAGAGTTAGAAGTAGCTTTTCCATGAGAGGACCAGACATGCGGACGAAACGGCTTAAAGAAAAAGCAAGGGTTGCAGTGTCCATGGATAGCGGGTCCAGTGAGACCAACTCAAGATAGTCCAATTCATGTCCCGAATTCTCCGCCATAAGCTCCTCGAAGGTTTCGTATATGGCGCTTATCTCGGGATTGACAAGAATTTCCTCTTCCATGAGTCTGTGAAACCTCCCCAATAACTTGCGGACATATTAAGTCTTAGTCAAGAATGTTGCAAGTTTGGGAATCGTCTTTGTTCAAATGAGGATACCATAGGAGACGAAGTGGTCACGAAAAACAGAATCGATATTTTCCTGGAAGGTTTGGGACTGAAAAAAATAAAATAAATAAATTGATAATATGACCTATATTAGCCGTCTGCCGAATTAGAAGGAGGTTTCAGAAATGATCACCGCAGGAATTGACTGTGGAGCTAAGAATACCAAGACCATAATCCTCAAGGATGGCCAAATAATAGGTAAAGGTCTTGTGTTAACTGGTTTTGAACAGGCTCAGGCGGTTAAGGCTTCATTCGAAATGGCGCTCAATAATGCTTGTGTAGAGCCGGAAGACATTGAACATATCGGTGGAACAGGGTCAGGGGCAAAATCAATCAAGGGAGCTGATGTGAACGTAAATGATGTTAAGGCAATTGCGGCAGTGGCTCACTATTTTTTCCCGAATAGCAGGACAGCAGTTGACGTCGGCGCTGAAGAAGGGCGCGCCGTGAAGTTTGATGAAAAAGGCAACGTCGTAGACTTTGCCATTAATGAAAAATGCGCAGCGGGAGCGGGAGCGTTTATCGAGGCAATGGGTCGGGCGCTCGAGACACCGTTGGCTGAATTGGGAGCTCTTGCTCTTTCTTCGGACAACCCCATTTCAATTAACGCTCAGTGCGCAATTTTTGCGGAATCCGAAGTTGTGGGCCTTATTCATGCGAAAACAGAGACAAAAGATATCAGCAGAGCGATCCACGATGCTATGGCGAGTAGAATAGTATCCATGATAAGGCGGATTGGTATAAATCCAGACATCGTTATGTTAGGAGGTCTGGCGCATAATCCCGGTTTTACAACCGCCCTGCAAAGGGAACTTGGGGTTGACAGAATATTCATCCCTGAGGATCCGGATTACGGCGCAGCAATAGGCGCTGCTGTAATTGCGGCCAAAAAATAGGACTGGGGTCAGTTTTTAAAAGCCGAGTTTGCGAATCGCTAATTCCCGGGAGGTTTCCAGCAGCAGAACAACAAAATCGGAGGATATACAGATGGAGAAGGAGAAAAAGGGGGAATTCTGGCAATGGGCTGAAACCAACTGGAACAATCCCGATATCCGTTGGGAAGAGGCGCAGTTCATAACTCTTGGGGTAGACGTCGGTTCAGTAAGTTCGCAGGCAGTAATAATGGTGGATGGTCAAATGTTCGCATATGGGAACATGAGAACTGGGTCAAACAGTCCCAACAGTGCCCGAAACGCTCTAAAATTTGCTCTGGAAAAAACGACATTAAGTGAACACAGAATAGATTATTCTATAGGAACCGGTTATGGCCGGGTTAACGTACCGATGGCTGACAGAACGGTCACTGAGATTGCTTGCCATGCCAGAGGAGCCAATTTCTTATATGGCCCCAAAGTTAGAACTGTTCTCGATGTAGGTGGACAGGACATCAAGGTGATCCGTTGTGACGAGAAGGGTAAAGTGACAAACTTCCTCATGAATGACAAATGCGCCGCGGGGACGGGCAGGGGGATGGAGGTATTTGCAGACCTTCTTTCTGTGTGTATTGGAGAAGTTGGAGATCGATCATATCTGGTAGAAAATGAACCCGTGGCCGTTTCGAGCACATGCGTAGTCTATGCCAAATCCGAGGCCACAAGTCTTCTGAGAAAGGGAGTGAGCACAAACGAAGTCTTGGCCGCATATTGCTCAGCCATGGCCGATCGTATCTATTGTCTCCTGGAAAGGGTAGGGGTTGAGCCTGAATTTGCAATTACAGGAGGAATGGCCAAGAACTACGGCGTTATTGGAAGGCTTACAAAGAAAATAGGTCTTGAACCGCTAAAAACAGTATGGGATACCCAACTAGCTGGAGCTGTCGGCGCGGCGTTGTTTGGTTACGCTTTATGTCAAAAAGGCAAAAGCGGGAAATAGAATCCAAGGGGGTTCGTATTAATTTTAAGATGCTGGTTAACTACGGATACAGCGACGGATCTGGAGACTATTTCATTACCATAGACACTGACAAGTGCAATGCCTGTGGCGCGTGTGTAGGAGTCTGTCCAGCGCAGATCTTTGAGGTGGTTGACGAGGACCCTTATGATCCTATGAATGAGCAACCACAGACTACAGTGATCCCTGAAAAGAAAAATAAACTCAAATACGAATGTGAGCGGTGCAAACCTTCCGGAAATGATCGGCCGGCTCTACCTTGTGTCTCGGTATGCGTATCGGAAGCAATCTCACATTCCTGGTAGAATTGCGTTCTCTGCGAGACGAGTCAAATTCCACGTCTCATCGTCAATGGAAATTCAATAACCGCTGGTAGTACAAAACTCCCCAAGCCTAACTCTGAACCTGGTGAAACTTCTTAAATTTGTCCATAAGTGGTTTCAAAGAGATTACGTCGGCCAAATGACTCATGTGTCCTAATATTCCAAGACCCTCAGTACGATCATGAATAGAAACCTCATCAAGATCACTAATAGGAACTGAAGAAGTCATCCAGTTAACGGTCACGAACTCATTTATCAGTTTTAAGCCCTTGTCCGTCTTGGTGTCGTCTTCAGCTATTATTAGGTCAAACGCTTCCTTTTTATGTTTAAGAAGCGCAGAGTCAGGCTCAGAAAAAACCTCCGCATTTATATCAAGAGATTCCAAAAGCTTTAATATGGAAGATACATCGCCCCCGTGTTCAACAAAAACACAGGCCTTGAAATGTTTCCTGTTAGTCATGATAGTTTAGCCAAAGCTCCTCTAAGTGTGTTAACAGCCAGATCAGCGCAGTGCGTGTTTTCTATGGGGAGTCCTCCCAAAAATTCGATCAATTGTTGGGACGATATGTTACGGGCCTCATTCAGGTTCCTGTCTTTGGCCATACACGTCAATGCGCTTGCGCAGGAGATCGTGGCGCCACAGCCATTGGTTACAAAACCAATATTAGATATTTTGTCACCGGTCAACTTGACGAATATTCCTATTGTGTCGCCACAGATGCCGCTCATGTAAGTATTAGCGTCAGCGTCTTCAATCTCCCCGAAATTTTGAGGATTATTAAAATGCTCTATAACTGCGGGAGAATAAAATTTCGCGGCTTCTTTGAGGATTAGTCCTTCAATGTCGTCAAAAATTTCGTCATCGGATTTCATACAACTATCTCTCTTGAAAATTTGTGTTATTACGGTTTCGTGGCGCCACAGCAGCTTCCAGGAACACATCCCTGTTTATCGGGACTGGAACCGCAGCAGGAACCTCCGAAATGGGCGTGTTCAGGAGTCTTTGAAACAAGAGGGGAAGGCGCAGACAATATAGCCTCTAATTGGTTAGAACCACACGATCGACAAATTTTCTGGTCGGAATTTCTACCGATATCAACAATCAATTCATTTGTAACACCACAATCGAGGCATTTAAATTCTTTTATAGGCACAGCGAAAAACCTCCTCAGCATTGATATGTCAAGAATTTATAACCGACTCCAGATGCTCAGCTTTGGAAAAATTTTCTACTTTGAGAACAACAGAGTTTACGCCTTTGACGGATGCGATCTTCATTTTGATACTGTTAGCCAATCCATAAGCCATTGGACATGTGGGAGAAGCGGGTCTGAAAACCACACTAACTTCGCCTTCATTGCCAATTTTAAGGTCTTTTATCACACCCATTCGCATTACGCTTAACCGTGTTTCCGGATCTAACACTTCACTCAATGCGGTCTTTATATCATCTTCCAGCATATTCATGTTCATCTCGGCTTCTCTTTCATTGACAGATGTGCTGGCTTATAACTTTCCATACATCCATTATCGCTTTGCTTGCCGGTCCGGGGTCTTCTTCGACCACGGCCCTTCGTCTGACCATAGAGTCAGTCACAGCCCTGTCGTAAGGAATTTTCCCAGCCAGATGGATATTTGTTGATTTCCCATACTCCTCTATTTCCAACGCCATTCCCGGATGAATATCCCATTTATTGATTACAAGGGAAATCGGCGTTCCAAAACCCGCAACTAGTTCGGCGGCCCTCTTCATGTCGTGAAGTCCCGACATGGTGGGTTCGGTAACGATAACTACGTGATCGACACCTGTGATGGATGAAATAACCGGGCAACCAACTCCCGGAGCTCCATCCACAATAACCATGTCAATGTTTCGATCCTCCGCTATGACCTTGGCCTGGTTGCGAACGAGCGCCACAAGTTTTCCCGAATTTTCTTCACCGGGAAGAAGATTGGCGTGTACCATAGGTCCCATTCTGGTCTCCGAGACATACCATGTTCCGTTG
>DYRE01000538.1 GCA_020718965.1 Desulfomonile tiedjei | reverse complement strand
GATGAAGGCTCATCAGGAACTCGACCGCGCGGTTGACCTTTGCTACCGCCCGCAACCGTTCGCGACTGAAACCGGACGGATCGAATTCCTTTTCAGCCTCTACTCTCATTACACCGAATTCCTTTTAAATCCGGGAAAAAAGAAGAAACCGAAAAAGGTGTAGGTATATGAACAAGGGCGCGCCAATGTATCCTGATGACAAAGACCGGTTCATTATGGATCCTCTTAAGGAACAATTGTCGCCTTATGATTATTATCCTTCTAACGTTGCCGCTCAGAAACTGTACCGATGTGTTGAGGCAATGCGCGATATCCTAAACGATCTTGAAGACGCTGCGGAGACACAGGCTAAAGATAAACGGCGACGGAAAGTGAAGCGCTTATTTACACCGATATGTTGCTTGGCGGAACACGTCATCAACCTATTGAACGACATTCGAAGTAATCCTGACACCAAACGACTTTTAACCGAAGATGTAAATGTTCTGGCGGATGAAATCGAACAGAAATTTTCGGAGATTGTTCCCCATCAGCACGGACAGATTTTACGCGTGATTAGAAACAAGATGGCTGCACACATTGATGGGCGACAAAAACCGGACGAGGCCCATAAGCTCTTTTCGGAAGCAACTTCCGCTCAGGTCGGTTTGTGGATACACGCATCAATTACGGTCATAGCTGATCTGATCAAATTGCCGATTTACCAATGGACGACCGGTACCGACAACCCGAATCATTTTTTGATTCTTTCTTCTAATAATCCATTTCCGGTTATGCCTGTGTTTGAGACAGAAAACGGGGTAATGAAGCGTATTTTGGGAGCACTAATTCCGCAGAACGATCCGCGCAAAGAAATCCAGAACCTTATTTTCCTAATAGTCACGAAGTCGCAGTGGATGTTCCGGAAAACCGATCCTCAAATCAGAGGGTTTATAGAGGATTCCCCAGAAAGTTCCTGGGCAAAATCGTTAGAAAGTCTGGGTCATGTGCGAGCAACCTGTTAAACAACCGTTTCAATGTCCGAAATGTGGGTCGACAGAAGCAGAGGAAGAGATGCTGGTTGAGCCGATTTCTGACGAAGCGCCGTGGTCGGATGTGTTGCACATTATAACCTGTGCAAAATGTGGAGCTGAGATTCCTGCACATCTGGCTGAATGTTGGGGCCTGACACGTGAAGAGGCTCAAAATGAGTGGCAAACGGCTTATCGCCGTTGACTTTCCAGATATTGGAAAAAATCGGAGCGGAAAGCTCCAACCCTTGGAAACTTCTATGGCTGAAACCAAACAATTTCTACCGATGACGCGGGCAGAGATGACCGCGCGCGGCTGG
>DYRE01000537.1 GCA_020718965.1 Desulfomonile tiedjei | reverse complement strand
AAGTAGTGCGCATTGGGATTCCGGATGAATTCGTTGAGCATGGAACCAGGGAAGAACTATTGTCGGATTATGGTTTGACTCCGGAAGGAATAGTCATGGCAGCCTACAATCTGAAAGCTGGAAGTGGAATGATGAATTTCACGTTTCCTGGTCAAGGTGTTGGCGCAATTCCACACTGAGTCGATCATCCTTCCACAATCCTGAAAACAATGCGCGCCTGCTGGATTAAAAATAGTGCAACAACGTCTTGACTATGCTTAAGCATTTTGACTCACGAAGGTTTAATGGAGACCTATTGCTGGTGAATTCAGAGAAACCACCAAACGAAAATTCCAGGAAACCCGATCTCAACGCCAGCGTAACGAACGGGGATGACATCAGGATCGATAGTCGTGGGTTCAATCTCGCCCGGATGGATTTGCTCCTCAATTCTGCTAAGGCGCTGGCATCGACAACTGATATCGATCATCTCCTTCAAGTGATAGTGGGGGAGGTTCAGAACGTAATAGAATGCGAGGGGGCAGGGGTTCTTCTCTATGATGAGATAAGGGACGATTTTTTTTGGCGACTGGTCCAGGATAAACAGAGTTTCCTGTCATCCGCTAGCGATTCCATAAGAATTCCGAGGAACAGTGGTGTTTGCGGCTGGGTGTTTGATACCGGCAAGCCTGCTCTAGTTCACGACGCGGCCAATGATCCAAGGCTCTATCGCCCAGTGGAAGATAAATCAGGTTTTCAGACGAGAAACATGATCTGCGTTCCGCTTCAGACGAGGGAGAAACGGCTGGGTGTTCTCTATGCCCTAAACAAAAACAAGGGATCCTTTGACGATGAAGACGTGGAAGTTATGTCGGCGCTGGCCGGCAACGTTGCCCTGGCGCTCGAGAACGCATCATACTATGAAAGTTTGGTAAATTCCCATAAAGAGCTGGAACGGCTGAATCGAGCCAAGAGTAAAATGCTTAATCATCTATCTCACGAGCTTAAGACTCCCTTGGCCATAATAGAAGCCTCTCTGGCCATAATGAAGAGGAAGATAGGCAGCCTAGGCTTGACTGAGGGGAATTTGCCTTTTGAGAGAATTGAACGCAATCTTGACCGACTAAAAACCATAGAAAAACAGGTCACCCATATCATTGAAGACAAAGAAATTTCGGAAAGGACTCCACACTCCAATGTTTTTGATGACTTCGAAGATTTCATAGAAATAGAACATGAAGAGAATCCGCTTCTTTCAGAGTGCTTGGAACTAATAAGAAAAAGATTTCGAAAGGCCTTTCCTGACAGGACTGAAGAAGCTGATGGGGTGAGTCTGGCTGGTGTCTTTGAGTCTG
>DYRE01000536.1 GCA_020718965.1 Desulfomonile tiedjei | reverse complement strand
ACAATCCTTTTTTCCGAGGATAGGTTTTCCATGGCCTGCAAAATTGGTTTCCTATCAACGCCTAGAATTTCCTCGCATTTTTCCATGAGAGACTCACTGGGGTAATAAACGTGTCCTTCGTCAGCCATCTGGCTAAGAACATAGATCACACCCGCATGAATACGAACTGGCGAATCCTTCTGAAAACCCAGGTTTTCCGCTATCTTGTCGGCGGTAACAAACCCTATGCCAAAAATGTCCATTGCAAGCCGATAGGGGTTTTCCTTGACCACTTCGACAGATTGGCTCCCATAATGTTTATAGATTTTTGCAGCGTAACCTGCGCTGACACCGTGCCCTTGCAAGAAGACCATAACCTCACGGATGCGTTTCTGGTCCTGCCATGCTTCACGAATCATGCCTAGACGTTTCTCGCCGATGCCCTCGACCTCACAAAGCCTGTCTGCCGTCTTGTCGATGATGCCCAGAGTTTCCTCACCGAAGAGTTTGACTATTCTTTTGGCCATCACCGGCCCAATTCCCTTTACGAGGCCGGAACCAAGATATTTTTCTATACCGGTGACAGTAGCTGGAACCAGTGTCTTGTATTCATCAACTTTAAATTGATCCCCGAATTGGGGATGAGCGATCCATTCGCCTGTAGCCTTTATTACCTGGCCCGCCAGAGGGGCCATGAGGTTGCCCACCAACGTTACAAGTTCACGATATCCAGGAACTTTAATTCTAAGGATTGAGAATCCGTTTTCCTCATTGTGGAATGTGACCCGTTCTATTTGGCCTTGAATGTTTGACAGCTTCAAATTGAGTCCTAAATGAGAATATAAGGCTTGAGAATGAAAACGAATGCGATATTAATTGGATAGGTTTCAATGCACGTCATGTTGCCAAGATGGACTGCAATTTTACTGCGACCAGGAATCCGTACCCATTAATTCCAGAAATTGAAGATAGACACAATAACTCTAACAGCCTGGAATGGGTCTTGTCATATATTTTCTGACTTACACTTGATAATGTTAAGCTGATGTTTTCCTCAATCGGCAAAGAAGAGAATCTAAGGTTCAAGGATCTGAACTGGAATTGCTCCAAATACTTAGTTTTAAGATCTTTCTTGTCTGGACATTTCGAATGTCCAAAATTATATTTGTACAAGATTTGACGCCAACTGATTTAAGTGGAGTCCAATAAGATTATTAGGGATTATTTACAAACACTAGTGTCCCAACGTTTTTCAAGATATTCTGTTAACCGGCTGTTTACATTAGATAACAAAGCTTTGTGTTGATAATCGATTTGAAATCCACCCGATCGATGAGCCATCCTCGGATAAAGAT
>DYRE01000135.1 GCA_020718965.1 Desulfomonile tiedjei | reverse complement strand
TTTAGAATGTCCTTCAACTTCCAAGGTAGCCATCAAGCATGCGGCAAGTTCACGCCAGGGAGAGTCCAATGCGTTATTTTCCTTGCCCGGCGAGCCTGGCGCGAGTTTTTTCACCAGTTCCTTACGCTTGGCTGAGTCAAGATAATTGATCTTTTTTGAGGCCATTATCAGAAGAGCTTTAGACTCCTGCGAAAGGCTTTCGTAGTCATTGAAGAAGGGCTGCAAATCCTGGGGAGTTATAGCTCCCAGTTCAGCCAGAGCGAGCAAGATCCAGTGCAAATCTGAACCGCTTTGGTAATTGCTATTGTAACTGCCCTTTTTGAATAACGAATCTTTCATAAACTTGGCAGCAAGCTTCAGGCTCGATTCTGGAACCTTGACGCCTGCCTTGGAAGCCTCTATCAAAGCAAAAGTAGCGTAAGAGGAAGTCCACAAGGTTGTGTTAAGTTGTCCAGGCCAATACGAAAAACCTCCCGTCAACTGTTGGGACCCGAGAATTTTGTCAATTCCACTTTTTAGAAAATCTTCAATATTATATCCAGAAAACTCCGAGATTTGTCCTGAGGCTATCAGGTCCCGCAACCCCACGAGGGGAATGACGGATGAACTAATTTGCTCAATACATCCAAACGGATAGTGCATAAGATATTTTAACCCCGGTGCAATTCTGGACCACTCATGCAGACTCAACGTAAGAGAAATGCCTACATCTTTAGCGTTGGGCTTTTTGGAGATCAAATCTTTCACGTATTCAGGAAACTGAATTGGTATATTTATGTTACCGGCGAATCCTCCCTGGGAAACCCTTGTGAGTGGAGCGTAAAGCCCCCTGGTAGGAATGGTTTTTCTAACCGCGTCACCAAGTTTCTGGCTTGCTGAATCAAAAGCTGATGTGATTTCGAGCCAGGTACTGTCTGATTCTTCCTCAATTCTGGTTTGCATACCTACCGATATGGATGAGTTGGCTAAAAGAGACGATTTAAATGATTTGGGTTCAAACTTGATGTTTGGAGAGGAATTAAACTCAAGGGTGACATTCCCGTTGTCTTTAGTGTTGTTAAAAACCGTCACCGGCAAAATCGCTTCGTCGCCTGGACATAAAAACCTGGGAAGAGAAGGTTCCGCGTAAAAATCCTTGTTCACCGTCATTGGCCTGTCTGCTGATACAAAACCGGACGACCTGTCTGTGGCCACAGCATATACCCGATAGACAGTCAGTGAATCCGGCGCAACAAAGGTTACCGAAGCTTGTCCTTTCTCATTTGTGACCACTGATGGGTTGAAATATGCGACTGGTCTGAAGTCTTTTCTAAAACTTGGACCCATCAGGGCTTTCCCTGCCCCCCCGCCAGTCAGTGGACGTGTAGTCAGCATCCTGAATAGGTCCTGACTTATTAATCCCAATCTAAGGTCCCCTGTCTTCACAGAGAGTGGCAGATCGAAATTGGCTAATGGAGACAGGTCTGGAATGTTAAAATCAGCCATTGCGAGCACAGCTTCGTTGACCACACACACTGCTATCTCAGCGACCACACCGGAACCGGATTGGTCAGAAACAGCCAGATCTATTTTGACTTTTTCTCCGGGCTTGGCCTTTATTTCTGACAGTCCTTTATCGATATGCAAATTTAATTTCTTGAGTTCAGTCTTAACCGAAGCCCTGGCATAACCCGAAAATATGGTTGGTATGTCCGAGTCTGTCTGACTCGAGTAAACCGGGAAATCCGATCTGCCGGTGGGGGCAAGAATCGACACAAAAATGTTCGGCTGAAAGCCATTCTGCACCGAAAATTTAGCTTCGCCATCGAGACCATTAACTTCCACCACCCGGTGCTCAAAGATGTCCGATCTTTCGAGTGTCACCAAGCATGTTCTTATTGCCCTTGGAGAGTGAAAATTTGCCTGAATCATTGATCCCGGAGAATATTCTTTCTGGTTCAAAGAAATCGGGATGTTCGGGGTCGTACCTTTTTCGGCCTTTTTCTGCCCCTGAAGCCATTGATCATAGTCATCCCAGCCAACTTTGAAAATTACCTGGCTTGAGTATCTACCAGTGGTGTCCAAGTATGTTATTGAAACAAGATAGTCTCCCGGGTCTAGGAACTCGGTCTGAAAACTGCCTTCTCCGTTAATGACAGTCTGGATAGTCGAAAAAGTTTTTATCCATCCCTCTTCCCAAGTGTCATTGATGTTTCCGTCCCTATCTCTCTTCTTAATGTTTAGGTAGCGTTTCTGTAAGACTGACATTTCCATTGAGGCTTTCTGAACCCTTTTGCCCTCAGAATCCACCAGTACGAAACGCAAGGGGCTTGAATAGCCTACCTGGACCTGTTTCTGATTAGACAGAATCCCCACCAGGAAACGAGGGGCAGGGTTAAAGAACTTTACTTCTGTGGCAGGTTGGCCGTCTATATCGACAACTGTGGCGGATAGCCTAACACCGTAAATTCCTGTTAGTAACCGTACATCCAAAGGAATTTTGACAGAGAGCTTCCCTTGTTCATCCAGAATTGATTCTCCAGATTCCAGAAAGAGAGTTTGTTCCTCCTGGTTTCCAAAGAAATATGCGTCATGTCCGGGGACCGTATTGGTTACCGGAGCCAGTTCCGCTTTCCATCTCACTTTACCGTGGCGAACCGGACCACCCGCAAAATAGGTGGAAGTTATCTCTGTGAGCAGAAATTCCTCCTCACCCTTTATACCAACATATTTCGGCAGTGGTTTTTGTTCTCTATGAAAGTTTAATGAAACCTGGTGTCTGCTTTCTCTGTATTCCTGAACTGAAAAGTTTTTTGTGAAGACATTATTGTCTGCCGCAGCGCCAGAATATACCGTTTTTATTGTATAACTCCCAACAGGCCAGTAGGTTTCAAGCTTCAGTGTATCCCAACACGAGCCAAATTCATTCAATGGTTGTTCACGGCTATAGTAGATATCCCCCCTCGGGCCAATAACCTGGATCTTTACTCCAGTTTTTTCAGGGACTTCTATTTTGTTGTCTTTGAAAATCCTGGATATGAATTTGAAATTGACTTCATCTCCAGGTCTGTAAATGGCTCGGTCGGTAAAAACCAGACCCGTTTTTGCCCCATCGGCTTTGTCAGCCTTATCCCCGGAGACGCGAGTTGTCGGTTTAATCTTGAAAGATTCGATGTCTAAGGCACAGTAGTCATGGTCATTTGCTACGATCAGCCATGAGATGTTCTCCAGATATAGAGACGATGATTTCGTGGACGGTGTTTCGTCCAGGCCCAGTTTGAGATTTACGAATTCACTTCTATCCCTGATCATGATCAGGCCATTTTCGTCCGATTTGCCGATGTCAAAGGCTTCTCCATCCTTGGCGACTACCGCAAGATCCACTCCCTGAACAGGTTCGCCTGTCTGAAGTGAAGTAATCCACATCAGCAAAGACTTTGGGGAAATCTTGTAACTTATCGCCAGATCAGTTATCTGGATCAACCTTATTGCCGGGGAGACACCGGAATCATCAGTCGTCCCTAATCTCGCAATCCATGCGCCACCCTTTTCCGGAAACTTTCTGAAAGACATTGGGGCCGAAAAGATGACAGATTTGTCATTTGCTTCAGGGGCAAAGAAAACCTCCTTATCTTCCTGGCCCCTTGAAACAGAGAAACAATTATTTCTTGACCCAACGCCGGATCTTTCAACTGCGGTTCGCCATGAATCCAGATAGCCTTCCAGATCGTCAATCCCGTCGTTGAGGTCTTTAACCATCTGCGGAATCAATATTGCCGGAATTTTACTGAGTTCGCATCTCAATTGCGAAACTCCGGAAAGTCTCACAGGAACTAATTGTCGACTCTTTAATTCCACGATGGAATTTTCAGACTGAAAGGCTATTTCACGGCTCAGACCGGGGCCGGAAAATTGAAACTCATTCTGAGCGAAAACAGCCGTTCCGCCATTCGCTGAAACCGGCAATATTTGAATAGTGTAATTCTGATCCTTTATGAAATTTCCAGACATTTCATAAGCGCCTTCATCGTTGCGACGAATCTTGAGGTCAGGCACACCTGGATCAATTTTGACTGCATTCCTAAGGTCTTTGTCAGGAACGGAACCGGACAGGAGGATCTTTATTCCTCTATCCCCTGTTGATCTGAAATAAGTCTCAAGCCCGGTAACAGAAAGTTGTTCCACTGATTGAAATTCATATATAAAAGATTTAACCAGTTTCTTGCTTCCCAAGACATCGGTCAAATCCTTGTTGATCCTTATTGAAATCGTGGTCGGCAACGGGCTTGTTTTCTTGGGCGTAACTATAAATGTCCTTGATGATTTTTCCTGTCTCTGATCGATATCCATAGAAAGTTCATAGTTAATTTCCTTTCCATCCGCCAAAACCTTGATGGCTTGTTTAAGGTTAATCAGGAATACCGGCGCGCTCAGATTGATCCTTGCCGCCCAACTACCGGCCGAAGTCCCCTGGTTTGAGAAATCACGATACGCGTATGCAGTGAGTTGATCCGCACAAGCCGGCAGGTTTGATGCAATCAGGAAGATTCCAATAATAGAACCCAGCACAACTCTCGACAGAATCTTTGATGGAATCATCTGATTTTTTCTCCCTGAAAAATCTGGGGCGTGTTGAAACCGGCGCCTTTGATCGAGGCGCCGGACCGAAAAGATCTCAACCCTATTCTTCCCCAGAGCGGCCATAGGGGCCATCTGTATTTTCTTCTCTCCACATACCTACTCTCAGGCCTTGGTTTTCTTTTATTTTTTCGTAATGATCCATTTCTTCCTGACATCGAACACAGAGAGGCGCTGCCGGAAATAATTTGAGACGCTGTTCCGGAATCGGTTCCCCGCACTCCTCGCAAAAGCCATATTCACCCAACCTGATCCTTTCAAGCGCTTCTTCTATCTCTTTGAGTTGCCTATGCTGACGCATGGAAATTTTTGCGTCAAGCTCACGCGATATTTCGCCTGTAGCCAGGTCAATTTCGTCTCCTTTTTCGATTGCGTCGATGTTTCTGCCAACTTTTATGGACGCCAGCATATCCAGTAAGACCTGCTTGGGTTGAAAAGCTTTTGACTTGGCTGGTTCTTTAGGCTGTTCCTGTTCCAGGACTGGTCGAGCGACCATAACTGGTTGAGGAGCTGGAGCGGGCGTGGGAAGCGGTATTTCATGAGAAACCGGCTCCGGCGGACGCTGTCTCTTTCGTCCCGCTGTTCCCTTTTTTAATCCAGGTTCAAGAATTCTGTAGAAATTTTTGCCATCCTCTATCTTTCTCTCGATCTGGCCTTTTTGAACCTTACCTCTGACACTATTTGGAACAATACCCAAATAAGCGGATATTTCTTCACGACTCATCCACATTGTGGTTTACTCCTATTCTCGGCTATTCCGAGTCTATTAAATCATTCGATCTTCCCCAGCAATTCCAGCCTTCGGCAAGCAGCGCATCTTTCAGTTTGAACCTGGCTAACAACTTCGAACACATCATGATGTCAATGCGGTTTTCAAAGGCCAATTCAAAATGAATTGCACGCGCAGACTACGCGCCAACGCCCGAGAATTCGCGGTGGCGCTCACCAATGGGTGCGAGAATTTACACCTTACTGGTCTGTGTGTCAAATGTTTTTTATCCGGTTGTGCCAAGTATGTTTCTGAGAAGAATGCCGGCAATGGCGTTTATGACAAATTTAATTCTGTTACCAGTTCGCTAGCCGAAGGAAATAATCTAGATGACGCTTTTATGAAGGCTTTCAACACTACTGCAGGTGTCAATGGCGTTCCTGGCAGTAATGCTAAGAGCATGTTTGGTCAGTACTATAATTCGTGGGAATAACGCGAATCTACATTTCGTAACGGTTATCCTCACTCCACTTACGACAACAAAAGGGCCTTTACAGGCCCATTCTCTCTCAAATCTTCAATTGTAGTACAAGCTGAAAATGCTTCAAGCGTCTGTGAACTGACTCAAAATGCCTTCGATCTTGGTTTTCAGCGGCGGTAAATCCAGAACGGTCGCGTCCCACACCATGTCATAGTTGACCCGAAAATAATCGTGAACAAGAAAATGTCTCATACCCATAACCTTTGGCCAAGGGACATCGGGATGATCTGATCGAAAATTTGGAGTTAATTTGTAGGCCGCTTCCCCAAGAACCTGCAATTGATAGATTATATAGGTCCTAACCAGCTCATCTCTTTGGAAGCGTTCCTTTCCTAGAACAGTATAATTCTGAATATTATTGATGGCTTCCAACATGTCGACAAGGCGTGCCCGGTCATCCCTCATAACGGGGCCGCTTCTTTCAATATCTGAGACCGAACATTTTCTCGGAGGCCGCCTTCCG
>DYRE01000535.1 GCA_020718965.1 Desulfomonile tiedjei | reverse complement strand
AACCCCAAACCCCAAACCCCAAACCCCAAACCCCAAACCCCAAACCCCTAAACCAAGTGAAATTAGAGAATTGAATCAAATTGAATTTTTCGATGGGAAATACCAACTGTAATACGTGTACTGAACAGCGTGAAGACATCGATCTAACTTTCCAAGACCAGAAAAATGAATCTTCTGGCCATTATAACAATCGCGCAGCTATCTCAAGCACAAAAAATACCAGGAAAATCAAACAGACTACTCCCTCAAGCCTGGGTTTCAAGGATTCATCACTTTTCCAATCCTACGCAGCTACCCCAGCGGACAAAATTTCTTCATCCCCTCTCTCACACGCGCCTCTCCCTTCAATCGCAATCCCCACAGCGACCCCATCGATGCTGGAGCATGTAAGCCCTCCTCCTTTGCCTGAGCTTGAGAGGGGGGCTCTGCCTTGCCCGTGCTTTGCTTCGGAGTTGCCATCGTTGCGTGCTTTGGAGGAGAAGCCCTTGGGTTCTGCTACCGTTGCTGCTCGGCCTGTGCTGCTCGAATCTGCGTACCTCTACCTCTCCTCGCTCTCCACCTACAAAGGACACTTCCTCTACGGACAGCGCACTCACTTTGGAGTACAGCAAGATGCTGATGGCGATGTCTACTGGGGCATGTGGAAGAATGATGCTCGGGAAGGGTATGGCTACCTCATCATCAATAACGGCGACCGCTATGCTGGGGAGTGGCTTGGAAACGCGCCACACGGCAAAGGGGAGTACTGGTTTGCAGGAGGGAGGTGCGTAATCCAAGCCAGGTTTGAAAAGGGCGAAGTGCAAGGCCAGGGCAAGGAAATATATGCAGATGGCACTTACTACCAGGGAGAGTTTGTCAAGGGCGTTAAGCAAGGTGTTGGCGTTTTTGTGTTTGATGGAGGAGCTAGGTATTGTGGCGACTTTTTTGAGGATAGGATTGAAGGGAAAGGAGTCTACACTGATGAGAAAGGAGTTAAGTATGAAGGACAGTTCAAGAATAATAAGAGATCCGGGAAAGGGGTTCTCACCCTCCCCACTGGAGAGATCTACGAAGGGTTCTTCAGAAATGGAGCCCAAGAAGGACAAGGCAAACTTGTTTGGTAAAGGAATTCATTAACATCAGGCCAGATGGAAGAATCTACGATGGAATGTGGGAGGCTGGTAAACAGCATGGAATCGGAAGATTTATCGGAAAGGATGGAAAAGAAAGAAAAGGAGTCTGGGAGCATGGAACGAGAATTAAATGGCTACCAGATCAGAATCTCTTCTAACAGAAATTACATTTTTAGTCTAATATATGGGGTTTGGGGTTTGGGGTTTGGGGTTTGGGGTTTGGGGTTTGGGGT
>DYRE01000534.1 GCA_020718965.1 Desulfomonile tiedjei | reverse complement strand
CACCGCTGTCAAGATAATGCGCAGGAGCGTCGACATGTGTCCCCGTGTGTGTAGTCATGGATAAAAGGGACAAATTGAATTCGTCATGATTTTCCCTCGAAAACAACCGGGACATCGAAAATGGAGGGTCTCCGGGGAAAACCGGCGTCGATTCCTGAAGAACCTGACTTACATCAAATATAGGCATTTTCTAAAACTCAAACATGATGATCCCTAGACGATTTTCAGGGAGCGTCAAAAGCGTTTTGAATTATTTCGTAATCAGGATTTGCCCCGAGGGTTACAATCACAACATCAAATCTCATCGGAGAATCTATTCGTTTCCCTGCCAAATAAAATTTGGCTGTTTTGATTATCCTTTTGATCTTGCGCTGGTCTATAGTAAACAGCGGATTCAAGGCTTCGCTGGAATGCCGCGATCTCACCTCTATAAAAACCAGTTCACCTGATTCGTCAGCGATTAGATCAATTTCGCCAAATCTACAGAAATAATTCCTGGTTATTATCTTATAGCCAAGCTCTATAAGTCTTAGTTCCGCCAATAGCTCTGCCCGAGCCCCTCTAGCTCGGGTAGGCAGTGGCGGATCACTCTTGTGATGTGAATCAGCGATAATCTAATGCCTTTCAGCCATCATTTTTTCGTGAAGTCTTTTTGCCTGAAGTGAGAAAGCCTCAATCCTGGCCTCAATAATCTGGGGGAAAGCATTGCCGTCGGTCTCTATTGCCAGAAAGGGCAATTTTCTTCCCGGGTTCTTGAATATGGGGCTGTTTAGATCAGGACTAGCCCCATTGCTTCCCATTGAAACAATCTTTTCGCCAACAGTGAATTTTTCCGCCAGGATCGCTTCTGCGACTCTTGATGGCATACATCCAAATGGCCCGATTGAGATGATGCCGCAAGAAGGATGGAGGATTTCATGAATGGCCGCTCCAACCGTGAGGATGGCTTCACCTGTAAGTTTCGGAGACACATATCGTTCTCCGGCCTTTATCAGGTCACCAACCTCAAGTATTTCCTTAAAAAATAGTCCCGAAGGTTCAAACAGTTTCCTGACCTTCTTGTCAAAGTGTCTCTTTACATAGTAGCGAATCCAGAACGGAACATCCCTGGAATCTCCCTCAATCCCTGTCTTGATAAGCCAGTCAACGTACTTGATCCACTCACTTGTTTGAGAAGTCCTTACAATGAAGCCGCGGTCCGACATCTTTTCCACCAGTTTTTGAAGAGAGATGGGGTCGTTCCGAACGTAAATTTCACCAATCAGGGATATTTTGGGAATGTCCTCATAGGGAGCCTTCAACGGTATCTTCGAAAGTTCAACCGCAGATGAGCTGATCTGGCGCTTG
>DYRE01000533.1 GCA_020718965.1 Desulfomonile tiedjei | reverse complement strand
AACAAATTCATAGGAAAAACAGCCTCAACCTACCCATGGATTTAGCGGAAGAGGCGAAATTTATTTAATCATACCGTTACGGACGGGTTAGATTGAGGAAATCGGTCAAGACAGGGATATGACATGTAAAATTCCATGTCCCTGCTCTTGGCAAATATCAGGAGCGTTCGACTGGAACAACCCTGAAAAAAGATGCCGAAACCTATGTTGACCTGAAAATCAATCCTGCTCTGATGAATCAGTCTGTTGGTATAATCGACAATTCGATTTCCATACGGACCTTGTTCGACAAGTTTTTTGAAGCGAAGAAGGTCAGCGAAGTAAAACCCAATACTTTGAAGAAATTCAATGCGGCACGTGTCATGTTTTTCAAGTGGCTTGAGGCTTTCAAGCCTACCTTGGCATATGTCAAGAATCTAAAAGTCGATACGATTAGGGAGTACATCAAGTACAGGCGTGAACAGGGAAAAAATCCCAGAACTGTCAACCACGACATCATGAACCTTAGCAGTGTTTTCAAATGGGGACTTAAGGAAGGTCTGGTAAACTTCAATCCCGTAGACTATTCAAAGGCAACTGGGAGAGTCCAACTTTTCAAAATTGGCAACATCAAGAGGGATGTTTATACGAAGGAGGAATACCAAGGGCTTATAAAAGCGGCAGAAGCTGGAGGAGACACACTGATACGGGACTTCATAATAGTCGCAGCAGAAACAGGGATGAGGTTCGAAGAAATAGCCAGTATGAAAGCCAGTTGGCTTGATTGGAACAAGTTTCCATTGCCCACAATTACCATAAGGGCTGAAGGCGATGTCGGCGGATTTACACCCAAACATGCTACCGAGGTGAAAGAGATTCCAATGTTTCCCCAAGTTAAAGAAGTCCTCAAAAGGCGGCTTCCAGCTAATCCCAATGGCCTTATCTTCACGAACATGTATGGTCGGAAGCTTTCAAACGACAAGACAAGACATCGTTTGCAGAGACTTTTCCCATCAGTCGGTATAAACAGGCGGGAGAGGAAGCTGCATCTCCATTCTTTCAGGCGCTATTTCATCAAGTGGTGCATGGAAAAGAACGTTCCGTTCAATATCTTTTGCAGGTGGACAGACCACGATTCCATCAAGATAGCCATGGAATGCGCCCTTTCGACATACGAGGATTCGGTCAGGGAAATCACCAGGATGATGGACACTGAACAGTCAAAGGCGCGTCAGAATTTTGGGGAACATTTGGGGAACGGGGTTTTAGCGTAAAACAAATATGTTGATTATGAAGGAGTTACGACTATAAATGATGGTCGGGGCGAGAGGATTCGAACCTCCGACCTCTTGGTCCCGAACCAAGCGC
>DYRE01000532.1 GCA_020718965.1 Desulfomonile tiedjei | reverse complement strand
GGCAATTACTGGACAGTGTACAGCACTTGTACAGTGTGATGTACAATGGAATGTACAGTGAAGGTACAATGTTCTGTGTACAGTGGGGTGGACAGTGGACATAGGAGGCGTTCTGTCTTAAAAAAGTGGGGGTCCACTTATTTCCCTCCCCTCCCAGCTTCCCTCCTCTCCTTTCCCTCCATCTTCTCCCTTCCTCCCCCTCCCCTTCTACTCCCCCTCCCTCCCTTACCCTACTTGTTTACATTCGTCAAGTTCAATTGTCTCGATGCTGCTCGATGGTTTCAATATACATCGCTTGCCAATGATGCCTTCTTCGTTACCTTCAGGCAACCCGAGCCATTGGCAACTGTCTCGCCAAACCCTCCCCTCCCTACCTCCACTCCCCTACCTCCCTTTCCCTCCTCCCCGCGTTAGACCCGCCGCTCCACAGGCCGCGTCTAAAGCGGCCTCCCTTTACGATGGTGGTCCGGGGGTTTGACCCCCGGAAAAATTTTGTTTTTGGGCATTTCTGATGAGATAAGTGTGTCCTTAATCATGGATGTGGCCTCAGTCTCGACGCCTCGGTTTCGAGGCGGCCTCGAGCGTACCAATGCATCGCCTCGGTCTCGCCTCGGCCCAATTTTCAAATGCCTCGGCCTCACCTCAGTCTCGGAAGTCATCGCCTCGGTCTCAGCTGCCAAGGTCTCGTACGTCGTACACACGACCAGCTAGTATTTAATGCTTATCATACGATTTTGTCCAGTCAATATTAAACAGCATAATGAAACTAGAAGCAATGTTATAGTGTTAAATGTTTTTTTCTCGGTTTCACCTCGGGAAAAATTTTCAGACGCCTCGATCTCGAAAGCTGGCACCTCGGCCTCGGTCTCGGCAGATAAGGCCTCGTGCACAACCCTGTCCTTAATTCATAGGTTTCGTGGGTAGAAAATGTTGATTCGATGTTTTTAACACCATCAACTTCATTTTAGCAGAAAAGTATTGAAGCTGCCTTCCCTTTGGCTGTAACTGGAAGGTCCTGGGCCCTGGGGTTTGTCTAAATTGTCCCCCAGATTTTTTTTATTTCTGCATCACCATGCCCATAGGTGATGTAGAACAATCAACATGGGCGTATCCCTTTAAAATGGTCTTTGGGCAATCATAGGCATATTTGACGCTAATTATTTCGGCCTTCTAAACTACAGGATGACGATGTGTCAATATTCTGCTGCAGCTATTTCCTGCTAACAATTAGTGAACTATACTGAACTACCTAGTAAAATGTTATCATATTCCACAGTGCGGCAGTTTGAACTGTTTGGAATACATATTTCAGGCTTTCATTATTTATTAATAACTTATTATCGTTCGT
>DYRE01000134.1 GCA_020718965.1 Desulfomonile tiedjei | reverse complement strand
ATACCTGCGCCTCTAAGCTGGCCTCCCATGGGAACCATGTTGAGATAAAGTTCCAGAATCTCGTTCTTGGAAAGTTGCGCCTCAAGTTTTAGGCTTTCCAAGAGTTCGATCAGTTTTGAAGTGTAGTTTCTAGGGCGGGGGTTTAGTAATCTTACCACCTGTTGTGATATTGTTGAAGCTCCGGATATTTGCCTCTGATGTTTCAGGTTGGTGTAGGCGGCTCTGATTATCGCAAGAGGGTCAAAACCGGGATGATAAAAGAATCTTCGGTCTTCGGAATAGATTGTGGCCTGAATTAGGGTATTCGGTATTTTCTCCAGGTTCTTCCAAATTCCTACTTCTCCATTTTCATCGGCAATAAACTTCAGGATCCGCCCATTTCGGTCGGTGACCAATCTGGCGGGCCTGTTTTTCTCTGAATCAAAGGCTTTTCTGAAATCGGGAGCGTAATAACCCAATAAAATTAGAATTAGACCAAGGATGGCTCCAATAGCCGCGGATATTGATAGAACCAATTTTTTGGTGGGACGATCAGGCATGACATTCCTGGTTTAAAGTTCCTTGGACAAACATTTTGCATACAACACTCCGGTCCACAAAAGGAGTTGGCAGGAATGTCATGGGATCAAGCGGTCTTCAAAACATCTTCCTGAGCCCTGTTCCAAATTTAGTTTTAGCATTTTCGCGGATGCCAGAATCCTCTTACAGTTTCTATTAATTGCCGGGAATTCATCTGAGTCCTTGTATAACTGTAGCGTCATGTTTTCAATATTCTCCACTGTCGTCCACAAGTTGTTTAATCTGTCTTTCTGGTTCATCAGTTATCAGCCCTTCTTACGAAGATCTTTGAATCGCTTAGCCTTGACTTCATATCTCGGTAATGTCCCAAGTTGAAAAAACTGGATGTCGTATCCAAGGTTGGTTTTCAAACGCAGCTCTGTTTTGAGTTTACCCTCAATCCGCCTTAACTCACCTTCGGAACTTACGCCAACTTCCACCTTTAATGATATATGATCAATATCCTTCCGCTTATCTACTGTCACTTCGTATTCATTCCCGAGTTCCGGCATGGATCTGACCACACCCTCAATCGCTGAAGGCGCAAGCAAAACCCCTTTGACTTTGGTTATATCGTCGGCCCGGCCAATTACCCCTCCCTTGAACAATTTGTAAGTACGACCGCAATTACATTGACAACTGTCAAGTTCCACTATGTCCTTTGAATCAAAACGGACACAAGGCTGAGCTATACGATCCAGAGCTGTAATGACAAGTTTGCCCGGTTTACCAGGTTCGGTTATTATTTGACCTGTGTCCAAGTCTTCGATTTCAGCAAGAAACATGGCTTCATTCACATGGAGACCACCTGATTGACTGGCGCATTCAAAACCCCAGGCTCCAATTTCCGTTGCTCCGCTGTGATCAAAGACTTTGGCCTTCCATAATTCTTCTATCCGTTTCTTGGTTGATAAAATTAACGCCCCGGGTTCCCCTGCGCACGTTATTTTATTTATGTGGAGTTGAGCCGGATCAATTCCTAGTTTGTTGACCGCTGTGTCAGCCATTCCCAGAACATAGGTCGGTGTGGCCATCATGGCTGTGGCTCCGACCTCCTGCATCTTGAGTATTCTAGCCTGAGTGTCCAGTATACCTCCCGGGACAGTCTCACAGCCAATTTTCTCGCTGGCATAATGCGCTGCCCAGAAGGCTACGAAAACATTGTATCCAAATGGCAGGAAAACTCTGTCATCTGGCCTGTAGCCTTGAGCCCACAGCAGAGTGGCCCAACATTCAGCCCACCATTCCCAGTCCTGCCAAGTGTCGGCTTGATAGACTGGTTGACCGGTAGTCCCGCTCGTCTGCCTAAATTCCGTCACCTCATCGAGAGGCACGCACAGGGCGTCCCCATAAGGGAAAGGTTCCTTACGCTGAACATCCCGCATCATAGATTTTTCAACTTTAGGGACAAGCCTGACATCATCCAGAGATTTGATGTCGTGAGGAACTAAACCGGCATTTTGGTACAGCGTCCTGTGGAATTTAGATTGCTTGTAGGTCCAGTCAAGAATCCTCTGAAACTTTCTCAGTTGGAGTTCTTCAAGGTCCTCCCGAGAAAGCGTCTCGAGGTAGGGATTCCAGTATGGTATGGATTTATTGACAAATATCATTTCGCCACAGTCCTATTGACACAAGCTATCTCGAATGAACTCAGGTCTGGCTTATTTCATGAATGTGTTTGGCGCCCAAAGTGAAATCTCCGGGAACAGCAATAATATAAGGAGGCATATGACCATACCGATGAGATATGGGTACACACCTTTGTAAATAGTGCCTATAGGTTCCTTTGTGACACCGGAGACTACAAACGCGTTGATTGCGACAGGTGGTAAGATAATTCCGATCATGGTTATAACGCATACTATTACACCGAACCATATTGGGTCATATCCCATCTTGATGACTACCGGCAGGAATATCGGTGTGGCGAGAATAAGGAAAGCAAGATCTTCAATGAATGATCCGCCGATTAGGTACACGGCGACAATAATCAACATGATGATATTGCGATCAAGCTGCAGCCCTTCCATCCACTGCGCTACTAAATATGGAGTTCTCGTGACGGCGAAAAAATGACCTAGAATCGTGGCTCCTGCAATTAACATTAAAACCATACAGGCTATTCGCAATGTTTCCTTTATGGCTTTGATGAATTTCTTCAGATTCATATCTTTTTTCGCAATTGTGAGCGCAAGGACCGCCACCGTTCCCACACTCCCAGCCTCGGTAGGCGTGAAAAACCCGTACATGAGACCTCCCACAACAATGATGAAGATTAACCCCACCAACAAGACAGGAGGAAGGGAAGCAAACCTTTGAGCCCACGTGGATTTCTCTCCTCTGGGCCCCAATGACGGGTTGATGATGTTCCATCCAATGACGGTGGCCGCAAATGAAAAAGCTATAATAAGACCGGGGATAATCCCGGCTAGAAATAGCTTGCCTATGGAGGTTTCCGTTAGAATTCCATAAACTATGAGCACAACGCTTGGTGGAATCAATATTCCCAACGTGCCGACGGTTGCTACAGTGCCACACGACAATCTTCTATCATATCCGTACCTATCCATTTCAGGAACAGCAATCGTGGCGAACGTCGCCGCAGTAGCAGGAGAAGAGCCACATATCGCTTTAAACATTGTGGCGGCCACGACTGTGCCAAGAGCCAGTCCTCCAGGGATGTGACCCAGAAATTTGTAGGCGGAATCATAAAGACTCCTGGCTACTCCCCCGCTCGCCCCGACCTGTCCCATCAGTACAAACATGGGTATTACCGTGAAACCATAAGACGAAAAAACGCTGAAAATATCCTTTGCGACCAGACTGAAAGCGGCGTCGACATTGATTATGGCTGCAAATCCTATGAAACCAGCCAAGGCCATTGCAAATCCGATTTCCAATCCGACAAAGAAAAGTCCAAACAACAGTAGGATTACCAGTAAACTGATTGTTGCGACACTCATAGCTCAGGTTCCCTCGTCTCCAGGATGTCATTGAACAGTGTGAAACACTCAATCAAGCAACAAACAGACAGGCCCCATGCCACTGGATACATAGGAAGTTGCAAGGTAGGGGTGACTTCTCCGTTGATTCTAAAATCGGTTCCCATTGACCAGAGATTGACCGAAATCATCAGAAATAACAGAATACCTATCATACGTGTGATGATCCTCAGTAAACGCCTCCAGCCTCCAGAAAGCACACTAGGCAAGAAATCCATTATTACGTGTCCGTTGGATCGAGAAGTCTCCGGAATTGCGAATCCCACCACTATGGCCCCAAGCAAACCAACGAGTTCATATGCGCCCACAATTGGACGCTGAAATGCCCTCAAGATTACATCACTCACAGTTAGAGCCATGCTGGCCACTAGAGCCACCCCTGCAATTGCAAACATCGACCGGGACAAAGCGCGACTTAATACTGAGATTTTGTTCACAGCCACACTCCAGTACAAGCTACAATCCCATCTAACAAATTTAGACCGTCATCATGTTTCTATATCTCAAGGATTTTTGCCTAACCATTCAAGGCTAAACTGAAGAGCCTCTCCACCAGGCAGGCCCTTTTGTTTCATGTTGGCCACATATTCGTCTAAAACCGGCTTAACGGTTTTGGCCCAACGTTCATTTTCTTCCTTTGAAAGGGGGATTATCTGATTACCCTGCGCCAGGGTGAACTCTGTTCCGACCTTGTCAAATTCATCCCACGCTTTACCGGTTTTGGGGATCCATTCCTCATTTATCTTTTCAATTGTTTGCTGCACATCCTTGGGCAACGCATCCCACTTCTTTTTGTTCATCGCGACGAAAAAACCAAGAGTATAAGCGGAATCAAAATTTTGTGTTGTAGATTTGATTACCTCTGCAAACTTCCAGCCTTTAAGAGTTTCAATGGGGGATACAAGTCCGTCCACTACTCCTTTCTGTAAGGATTCGTAGGCTTCATTTTGGGGCATCGCAACCGGAGTCGCTCCTAGAGCGCTTACAACTTTGGCGCTTGTGCCGGAACATCGAATCTTCATACCCTTGAGATCTTCCATGACCTTTACTGGTTTCTTGGTGTGAAAAATACCAGGCCCATGGCCATGCAAATACATGATTTTTACATCAGACAGTTCTTTGGGATTAAATTGCTTGTAAAAGGCGTTTGCCAATCCGGTAGCCTGGACCCCACTTTTATATCCTAGAGGCAAATCAATGACCTCAGACATGGGGAATCGACCCTTTGTATAGCTCAGCACCGACATACCGATGTCGGCTATGCCCTTTACCACTCCGTCATAGGTCTGATCCGCGGGAGTTAAGGTAGCGCCGGGAAACATGTTTATTTTAACGGCGCCGTTTGTTCTCTTCTCCACTTCCTTTGCCCATTCGGTAGCTAGTAAAGTGTGTCCATGTGTCGCAGGAAAGAAAATTGAATAATTCAGTTCTGTTGTTTTGGCGCTGACTTCAGCTACGCCCGAGTGCAGAGAAAAAGCGAGAAACGTGACAAGCATCAACGAACATAATACTTTAAACTTCCTCTCCATTTTTGTTCTCCTTTGTTTTTCTTCAGCGACTTATTATGCCTTATTATGAGGTTTCATTGGAACAAAAAACCGCCGTATAGTTATATACGGCGGTCATGGGCTGTTAAAGAGTCAGCCGGCATAAAGCCTAGACCAAGTCTTCAAAATTTACCTTATCCAGATCGATCGCCCTAGCGATTCCATCCGACACATTTTCTTCCGATCGGTCCACATCGAGTGCCGTTTTTGCATCAGCCGTCTCCAAATCTATAAAGGAGAAACCATCCGGATCGATGATTCCCAAACTTCCTTGATCAATATCTGCCTCGATATTGCGCGCCATCTTTGGATAGGTCTTGTCATCAAGCAATCCAAGTTTCTCAAACGAAACATCGTTAGGATCTATCATAACAGAACTGCTGACTCTCATTTCTTCGGGATCCATAGCCCTTTTCAGTTCAGGTTGGAGATTCAAGGAGGCTATCTGCTCTCCAGTTGAGCTCTCATTCCCAACCACAGACGCGTAGGTCACTGTCGAATCCTCTGCAAGGTATCCTGACGATTTGGTCACGTCCGCAAGCGTTGCAACTTCGGCTTGACCAACTCTCAGTACCGCTCCCCTATCAACATTAGACCTGAAATTGTCCAATCCAGTGAACCATTCTTCGACGGCGCGTTTAGTGGATCCCTCGAAATCAACACCTGTTGCCCACGGGTCATCAGTTCCAGATGACCATGTATGAAACGCCTCTCCTCCGATGGGGCGTGGGTTGGACCCAGCGTCAAAAGCGGAACTAATAACAGAAGCTTGAAACTCAAGCCCAACCGGCGAAAGAACAAATCCTTGTGAAGCGGCGCTGGTTATCGAGGATTCCTGAATCTCTGATTCCACTGTTGTGGTTGTCAAAACATCAGTTCTTAAAACGTCCAACTGTGGTTCCGGACTATCAGAAATTTCGATAACTATCAGGCCTGTCCCATTTTTGAGTGAGGATCCGTCCGAATCAACCGCAAATATGGATATTCGGGCCAACCCATAGTAATTAGGAGCAGGGTTGAATGATATACCTTTAAGCAAATCATTGATCTGTGAAGGCGTGCCAGATAGCACGATCTCGGAAGAATCGGACCCCAGCCCACTGATGACACCAGAGGAAGGATCCTGAACTCTGAGTGTGACGGTAAGGACATCTCCTTCTACATCTCCAAACACAATTGGCTCGATAGGTATTGCCCCACTATCCTCGAAACCCTTAAGGCTCTGATTGATTCCAGATAAAGCCTCTGGCGCGTCATTCACCGGCGTAACCGTCAC
>DYRE01000531.1 GCA_020718965.1 Desulfomonile tiedjei | reverse complement strand
TTTGGTCATGCCATGTATATATTCACAGGTGGCGCTAACCAACTACCCCCTTTTGCTGAATTCCCAAATCCTTCACCCCTGAGCCATCGTTGTTGAAGAGAAGGGCACCGAGCCAAAACCGTATAGTCCCCCTCCTTCTGTTCAAGGAGGGGTTAGGGGTGGTTGCTTCCGCCTGCGCGGGAAAGACAGAATTTCGGCTCCCCGCTCGGTCTGTAACTCCATCAATTTATAGGAGGGAGACTCCCGGTCGTCGTCTATGTTTTTTTTTGTGCTACGCCGAGAAACGGCATCCTTACCCTTTCATGGCACCATGACCAAGTTTCCCGGTACTGACATGCGCCTGGTATACGAATTGGTGTCATGATAAGATTTCCCGAGATCAGGAGGTCTGAAGTTACGCATAGCATTATCAAATTCATCTTTGACGAGAGAGAATGAATCAGGCCATATATATTGAAACGACCATTATCAGTTACTTGACCGCAAGGCCGAGCAGGGATTTGATTGTTGCTGCACATCAACAAATTACGCAAGAATGGTGGGAGACTCGACGAAAGTTTTTTGATGTATTTATATCAGAGCTTGTTATTCGCGAGGCAGGCTCAGGAGACAAATCGGCAGCACAAAGACGGCTTACTGCCATAAACGACATTCCACTTATCGAGTTAAATGAGGAAATATTGATACTGTCGAATACCCTTATAGAGGAAGGGCCTATTCCAGAAAATTCAAAAGAAGATGCACTCCATATAGCCTTAGCCACCGTTCATGGACTTGATTATATTTTAACATGGAACTGTCGTCATATTGCAAATGCCGAGATGCGTAATGGGGTGTCAAATATTTGTATCGCTCAAGGGTATCAGCCCCCAATTATCTGTACCCCTGAAGAACTAATGGGAGATTAACCATGTGGAAAGATCCAGTAGTCGAAGAAGTTAGGAAAGCTCGTCATGACCATGCTGCGCAATTTGGCTATGATTTGCGTGCAATTTATAATGATCTAAAGGCAACAGAAAAGCTGGAAGGTCGAAAAGTGGTTTCATTTCCCTCAAAACGATTAAAAAGAGAAAAAACAGAAGAAAAACGCTAACAAAAGGGTCGAGGTGATGCGGGGAAGCTCGGTTTCAGTTGTGTGGACATCCCTGAACCCTGATAAGTGGTGTAAGCGTTTGGCGTAATGAGGTTATAGCAAAACGTCCATGATGTCCTTCCCGCCTGCGCGGGAAGGACAGTTGTTGGGCGTTGTTCGTCTATCTGGTTTCCATGCGCTGCATGGAAACCCTGAAAACGGAATGCGGCACATCCAAGCGATACTTTCGCGGGTCGCTTGGATTAACTCTGACCGTC
>DYRE01000133.1 GCA_020718965.1 Desulfomonile tiedjei | reverse complement strand
CATGATTGAGGATACCGAGAGAAAAGACAATTTTGTTGTCTGTTTAAACGATCCAGGCTCCAAAGCTCATATTAGACGTCAAGGCGAAGATGTCACGGCGGGGGAAACAGTTCTCAAGCACGGCGATGTAATAAGACCCCCTGAAGTGGGGATGTTGGCCACACTGGGACACGCTTATGTCTATGTGCGCCAGAGACCTGTAGTGGCTATCTTGTCAACAGGCGACGAACTTGTGGATCTTGACGAGCCATTCTCCCCCGGAAAAGTGGTTTGTTCCAATACTTACAGTCTCGCTGCTCAAGTTCTGGATTGCGGGGCGATACCGCTTTCTCTGGGCATAGCCCCAGATAATGTTGAAGACCTTAGGTCACGGCTGAGAGATGGTTTAAGGGCCGATGTGATTTTGACGTCCGGTGGAGTCTCCGTAGGCAAATACGATCTCGTAAAAGATTGTCTTTCCGAACTCGGCATGAAAGTTAAATTCTGGAAAGTCGCCATGAAGCCGGGCAAACCCCTGGTTTTCGGTACTATCGGATGCAAACCAGTTTTTGGTCTACCTGGCAATCCAACTTCGGCGATGATTTCTTTTGAGCAATTTGTTAGACCAGCGCTACTCAAGATGATGGGGCACATCAATCTTTTCAGACCACTTGTGGAGGCTGTTCTTGCTCATGACGTTAAAGTGTCATCAGGAAGGATTCACTTAGTGCGATGCAGTCTGTTCGAACAAGACGGGATTAAAATGGCTATGTCGACTGGAAATCAAAGCTCCGGAGCCCTACGTTCAATGGTCCTGGCGGACGGCTTAATGATACTGCCATCAGAGAAATCCCCATTCAAGGCTGGCGACAGAGTTAAGGTCCAGTCCCTGCACAGGGAAACACCTTTGAGTCCTGAGTCCCATTATTGAAAAATGCTACTATTAGCAGGTTTTTCTGGGCTCCCATCGATAACCGGCCTGTGGCTATCAGAAAGGGGTTTTCCTCAGTATGCTCTGTTCACGGGCAGGCCCGACTGAAACAAGCGTAACGGGAACACCCGACATGTGCTCTATCATTTCAACATAGTCGCGCGCGTTCTTGGGAAGATCATCGAACGATCTACAGTCTGACAATGGCTCATCCCAGCCCTTTACTTCCCTGTAACGAGGTTTGACACGACCGAATTCATTTATGTCGGATGGAATATAATCTATAGGTTTACCATCCAGTTCGTATCCGATCGCTACAGATAGAGGCGATATTCCAGTCAGGACGTCCATTTTAGTAAGGGTTATTCCAGTTAGACCATTAAGACGGACACTATGATTCAGGACTACTGTGTCGAGCCATCCACAACGTCTAGGCCTACCTGTTGTAGCTCCGTATTCACCGCCTTTTTCCCTGAGTTCTTCCCCAAGACTACCCGTCAGTTCAGTAGGAAAAGCTCCTTCACCCACTCTGGTAGTGTATGCCTTAACTACCCCCCAGCACTTTTCAATCACGTTGGGCCCTACCCCTGAACCTGCGCAAGCATTCCCGGCCACGACGTTTGAAGAAGTTACGAAGGGGTAGGTTCCGTGATCTATGTCAAGTAGAGTGCCCTGCGCACCTTCAAAAAGAACATGACTACCTCCCCGGACGAAACTCTGGAGAACAATCGTCGTATCTGCAATATGCGGCGCCAGTTGTTCCCCATAACTGAGATACTCTTGAACCACTTCTTCCGGATTGAGTTTGGGCCTCTTAAACCTTCTTTCAATGAGAAAATTCTTTTCATCCATCACATTGTAAATGCGATCTCGAAGAGATGCCGGCCTCAACAGGTCCCCAACCCTTATTCCCATTCTTGAAGCCTTGTCTTCATAGGCTGGTCCGATCCCTCGACCTGTAGTGCCTATTTTAGCCTTGCCAAGTAAATCCTCCCTGCCATGGTCTATTATCTTGTGATAAGGCATAATCACTTGCGCTCTGTCGGAAACCAGCAGTTGGGAATCTTTCTGAAAATGTCCCCTTTCTCTCAGCGCCGCCTTTTCTGAAATAAGCACTGACGGATCTACTACCAGACCGTTCGCTATGATGTTGGTGATATTCGGGTAGAGAATCCCCGATGGTATCAAGTGAACAATTATTTGTTCACCACCTACTTTTAGCGTATGACCAGCATTGTTACCACCCTGAAAACGGACCACCACATCAGCTCTGCTGGTTAGCAGGTCTACAATCTTCCCCTTACCTTCGTCACCCCATTGGGCCCCTACAATTACGAGAGTGCTCAAAAGTTTTTACCTTTCTTGTTGATTCCCATTGTCTGACTCAGACCTCCAGATCGCGCAAATCATCTATTATGACTTGATGAACGCTTAGGATTCCTTCAATATTTTTTATTGCTTCCAGGGTGAAGTCATCAGCCGGTGAATCAAGGTTTATTATTGATATCGCTGTTCCTCCTGCGCAGTCTCTCGAAAGATTCATCTGCGCTACGTTAACTTGCTGTCTCGACAGGATTCCTGTAACTCCAGCTATCATCCCAGGAATGTCAATATTCTTGACCATCAGCATCGGGCCGGCAGGAACAGCCTCCGTTACAAACTCATTAACTCCTATAATACGGGGTTCTTCTCCAAATCTTCGAATCAGAACTCCTTCAACCCTGATCAAAGCCTTTTCATCAGAAAAAACTTCCACAGTTATTGAAGGCCGGCTCTCTATTGATTCCTTAAAGACTGTTTCATGAACCTTTATACCACATTCTTCAGCGACAAAGTTGGCGTTTACCACGTTGACATCTGACCCTTTGAAAACCTGAAGAAATCCCAGGAGGACTGAAGTCGTCAGAGGAGTCAAGTCCCAATCCAGGATTTCTCCACGATATCCAACTTCTATCCTTGCAACGTCTCCGACGAACAGTCCGGCGACAAACATTCCAAGTCTTCTCGCCAGATCAGCGTAAGGGGCTATCCTTGTCCTGATGGCCTGATCCGCTACAGGAACATTTACAGTATTTCCCAGGGTCCCTTTTTCAAAATAGTCCCTTAGAGACTCAGCTATTGATTTGGCGACATTTGCATGAGCCTCTTCAGTGGCCATACTAAGATCCGGAGTGCAAATGACTTTGGGATGGTTGATAAGTTCGCTGTCTTTAATCTGAACTTCATAATGAACGTCGAGAGCCGCCCCCGCCACTACGCCTGAATCGAGAGATTTAACCAGGGCGTTTTCGTGAATCAGGCCCCTTCGTCCAGTATTTATGATGATTACCCCTTGCTTCATCAAGTCAAACGATTTTGTATTAAGTATGTGTCTCGTGTCTGGATTAAGCGGAATATGTAATGATATTACATCCGATCTAGCGAACAATTCGTTCAATGTGACAGATTTGAATCCCTGCTGTTTTATTTTTTCCTGAGTAACGAGCCCATCATATACCAGGACATTCATTCGAAGGCCCTTGGATGCGTAACGCGCCACGATTGCTCCAACCTTGCCAAATCCTATTACTCCAAGGGTTTTTCCGGCCATCTCGCGGCCCTGAAATTTCTTCTTCTCCCACTTTCCCAGTTTCATAGACTCAACAGCGTCGGGGATATGCCTGCAAATAGCGGTAAGCAGCGCTATGGTGTTTTCGCCTGAAGAAACGGCATGACTCGATGGCGCGTTCATGACTATCACGCCTCGTCGTGTGGCGTCCTGGACATCTATGTTGTCAAGATCCGCTCCCGCTTTAGCTATCACTTTCAGCTTGGTCGCAAATCCCAATGTGTCCGCTCGAAGCTCTGTGGATTCTCCAACAACTATGCCATCATAACAGGATATACATTTGTCTAGTTGATCTTTACCCATGCCGGGTTTAATGTCCAACTCAAGGACAGGGCTAGACATAAGAATGCCACGTCCGCTTTCGTGGATTTCGTCTGCAATGAGAATTTTGAAAGCCATCAAGCCTATCCGTTAACTCTTTCGAATTCTTTCATGAAATCTATCAACGCCTTTACGGATTCCGGTTCAATAGCGTTGTAAAGTGAAGCTCTGCAACCGCCGACTGACCGGTGTCCTTTCAAACCGCCAAGAGAATTTTTAGCCGCCTCAACTGTGAATTTCTTTTCAAGCTCCTCTGATCCCAGACGGAAAGTTATATTCATCAATGATCTGCTATCCTTATCCGCTGTTCCAATATAAAAACCACTTTCGTCGAGGTAATCATAAAGCATGTTAGCTTTCTTGCGGTTTCTGATTTCCATAGCCGCTAGTCCACCAATCGTCTCCTCAATCCACTTGAGCACCAGGCTTACCATATATATGGATATGCACGGTGGGGTGTTATACAGGGAGTTCTTTTCTGCGTGGGTTGTATACCTGAGAACTGTTGGTATATCTTTAGGTGAACGTGCGAGCATGTCGTCACGGATGATTACAAGAGTTACGCCCGCTGGTCCAAGGTTTTTTTGGGCGCCGGCGTAAATAAGACCGAATGGTGATGGATCAAAAGGACGACTGAAAATGTCTGAAGACATATCCGATACAAGTGGACTGTTCCCGGCTTCAGGCGTTGAACTCCACTGGGTGCCTTTTATGGTGTTGTTTGATGTGTAGTGAACATATGCGGCGCCTTCAGAAATCGTGAATTCTTTAGGTATGTAGCAGAAGTTTCTGTCCTCGCTGGAGGCTATGACCCGGTATGGTTTTCCAAGGATTTGAATCTCCTTGATGGCCTTGGTAGACCAGGTTCCTGTATTTATATAATCGGCGGACGCGCCAGAAGAGATTAGATTCATGGGAATCATGCTGAATTGGAGGCTCGCGCCGCCTTGCAAAAACAGAACCTTGAAATCGGAACTCAGGTTTAGCAACCTTCTAATACGATCAATAGATTGGTTTATTACATTTTCAAAAACTGGTGAACGATGGCTGATTTCAGCTATTGACATCCCTGAACCGGCAAAATCCTCCATAGCTTCTTTGGTCTGTTGGAGAACGGTCAGAGGAAGCGCTGCGGGGCCCGGGTTGAAGTTGTGAATGCGAACGGCCATGACTTAAGCCTCCTGAGGTATGGAAAGGTCGGAACACAGTACACAAGTTAATTAATATAGATTAAACGATGTCGATTTTTCAACAAAAATCAGCATCTTCTATGAATGTGGTCTCAATGAATCGAATTGAATATGATTTGTTTTTGTGTAATTCTCTTGTCGACTTTGACTTTTCGTCATTGGTGGAGGACTTTCAGCATGCCAAACTTTGGTGAACTAATCGAAAAGTATGGAGGAGAACTTGGTCGCGTGCTTCCTCTCTTGTTGCTGTTTGCCTTTTGGTGGATCTTCAGCATGATCGGGTCAAGATTCAAGAAAAACGGAGAAAAGCCCGAAGAAGCTGATTCTCAAGGTCTGCAAGGCCGAATCTTGCAAATGATGACCGGCGGTCAAGACGACAATGTGGATCCCAAAGTGGCGAAACCGATCGACGAATCTCGTGCTGTGATAGGCTCAGAAGAAACAGGTGGCTATTATCAGGGACCTTCAGGGCCAACGAATGAACTCGAGCCTAAACCGATCAATCCAAGATGGTGGGGAGCATGAAACAGCAGTTTACACCCCTAAAATTGAGTGACTTTTCCAGGACTGGTAAGACGATATGCTTTTTGGTTCTAACACTATTTCTCTCAAATCTATTCTTGCCGGACATTGCCGCAACAGCGGACCCAGTGACCCAGAAGATTTCAGAAAGTGATGTTTTCAAAAAGAAAGGACCCCCTGGGGAAGAAAGTCAGGTGGGCCAACTTTCATGGGAAATGCCTGGAAGACTTTCGATCTATGATCTTCAGTTTGGACCGGCCATTGCTCAAAGCCAGGGCTGGAAATTTCTCGGCAATAGCAGAACTTTTAATGCAGGGCTTTTCGGAGACAGATTGATATTGATGGTGCAATTCTATTACAAATCTTCGACCTCGGACACACCGTTGAAATTTGTCATCAAATTACCGGATTCGAGACAATACGAAGAAACCGTTAGACTCTCAAATAGCCAGGGCCAGTTTGCGTACCACTTCACAATTCACAGGCCAGAAGATTTTTTGGGAAGTGGAATGATATATGTTTACTACGGCTTCAGCATAGTGGATGTGCTTGATTTCACCATCATGCCCGGGGCTTGATACAGCACAGGCTCCATGACTAAAATACTCAAGACAAGACTCGACATTCTTTTAGTGGAGAGGCGATTAACATCTTCAAGAGAGAAAGCCAGAGCCCTCATAATGGAAGGCAAAGTCTATGTCAACGGTTTAATTGTTGATAAACCAGGCAAAGAAATATTAGAAAATGTTGAACTGGGACTCAAAGAACCTCTCAAGTACGTGAGCAGGGGCGGTGTCAAACTGTCCGCCGCAATTGAGAAATTCGACATCAACCCTGAAGGACTGACCGTCCTGGATG
>DYRE01000530.1 GCA_020718965.1 Desulfomonile tiedjei | reverse complement strand
GGGTAATAGTTCACTGTTGGTTGTGGAGGCTGAGCGGGCTGAGGGGCCTGTTGTCCCTGAGCCTGGACTGGATTCTGAGTTCCTGAATAATAAGGGTTAAACTGGTAAGCCGGATTTCCTGACCACCAAGCCCGTAAATCCCCTACCGCCGAATTATCTATCGCATCTCTGCTTGAAGAACCGGAAAACAGATAGTCAAGGAACGCGAAGCTATTTGAAGTGGCGCAAAGAGATAAAAGAATTACAAGGCCAACAAGAACTCTTTTCATTTGAGGCGATCTCCGTTCAAAGAGGTATCAATCAATCATAGTATACAACTTTGACATTAATCGGTCAAGAATTCAAACAGGATATGACTATAACCTACACTGTTTCGCTATGTTATTGCTTTGACCTCTGATATTGACAGTGAAAGGCTATGGATCACCCCGTGATGTAATTATGAATGGTTACCTGAATTTGAGCTGAGTAAGTAGAGTGGAATCTTTAGAAGCCAGTGTCCCGTTGAGGCAGGAAAGCCTGTCCTTGGCCAGCGATGAAAATCGTGGAGCCAAAGCGGTAGGAACAGACTTGAGACTATTAACCATGGTGACTTTGAGAGGATCCACGTGTTTCTTGTTTAGCAGTAGCTGAAAATCAAGATGGGGTCCAGTTGCAATACCCGTCATTCCCACGAGGCCAACCCGCTGTCTCTGTTTGACGCGTTGGCCCTTGTTTACAAAAAACCTCTGAAGGTGTCCGTAACGGCTCTCTAATCCGTTATCATGTTTTATGCAAACATAGTTTCCATAGCCGTTACTCCATCCTGCGTAGGTTACAACTCCCCCCGATACAGCCCAAACCGGCGTACCCTGGGCCGCTCCATAGTCTACACCATTATGCTTGCGCCAGATCTTGAGGACGGGATGATAACGATTTCCATACCTTGACGTGACCCTTATGACACTCAGCGGAGATCGAAGGAAATTTTTCTTAAGTTCTGTTCCCTTTTCATCGTAATATTCGTTGTTGAAAAAAATTGCGACTTTAGAGCCTGTCCTTTTCCCCTGATAAACGGCGGCTAGCACCCGACCATATCCAGATGGCCTGTCATCAGCATAACGACGTTCAAAAATAACCTTTAAAGTATCGCCCTTGGCCGATTCAGAATGAAAATCAATGTCATGTCTGAACACATTGGCCAATTTGAGAGCCAGCTCTATGCCCTCTCCTGCGTTGGCGATCGATTCTGAAAGGCTCCCCTTCATCTCAAAACAAGCGACTTCAGTCTTGAAATCGAGTACGACTTCTTCTTTCCATGACTTTATAACGCCATTTTCTCTTGCGGAGTGAAAAACATGGGCTGGTTCAAGCTCG
>DYRE01000529.1 GCA_020718965.1 Desulfomonile tiedjei | reverse complement strand
AGCTCATTTATTACAAACTCTTAGCCTCTTAAAAAACACTTTTGCAAGAGGCTCTCCAGTATGCTTATAATATGGCAATTTAAAAACTGGCGGGTTCACTTAGCATGAGGAATGTGAAAATGAAATACAAAATCGTGCTCAGACAATCTGATGAAGGTTACAGTGTGTCTGCCGCTGGATTACCCGGATGTTGGTCTCAAGGCGCTACAGAACAGGAAGCTATTGAAAACATTACAGATGCTATCCGTGAATATTTAGCGGCATTAGATGATTTGCTGCGAGATGCAGATGTGCGTGAAATAGATCTAGCAGTCTAGCATCATGGGAAAAATACCAGGGATAGACCACCTTGACGCTGTTAGGGCTTTAAAAAAGGCAGGGTAAGCGCATCGTCAGATGGTCTCCGAATAATCACTATTCCCAGACATGATGACTGTTCAGACAGTGCATTCCCTAACGAAACACACTATGGCTCTGTGGTTATCTGGTGTTTTAATCAATGACAAATGAGAAACGCAAAATACGTGGGCTTGTTATGCCTGGGGATACAGTGATTCCCTCCGGTAAGCTCAAGAAGCAACTACTCTTTTTCGACGAGGTGATTATTTCAGATCCCTCAGACCGTGCGCTGATAGCCGACCGTGAGCTTCATCACAAATCTTCGGATGGGAGTCACGAGTTCTGGGAAGCAGAGAGGAGCCCATTCCCGAGACAGGTAGATTATGAAGAACCATTCAGCGAACTCCTTCGGGGCACGGAGGAGTTGCAACGGACTGGCAAGCTCAAGGTGCTGACTCCGCGCGACTGGGTAGCAATCTAGCCCGTTGACTGCGCATTAGAGACACGCTAGATTCGTCCGGAATTGAGGCAGTGCCGGCAAGCGATATCAAAGGGAGACGCAGGACGATGAAACGGAAATTCACTTTCTTGTCCCTAGTATTCATCATGACTCTCTCGTTAAATGCGGGAGCCGAATCGCCGGGGAGTTTATGGCCAGTATTGGAGATGTTGCGATCCAGGGAATTCGTCGATCTGACTCATGCGTTTCATCCGGGAATACCTCAGTGGCCAGGTTTTGACAATGAAGTCAGGGTCACTACGTACCATTACGACGAGGGAATAGGAACGAAGGGTAAAGGTTTTCTAGCTCATAAATACGAGATACCCGGGCAGTGGGGGACTCATGTGGACCCACCGGCGCATTTCGCAAGGGGGAAAAGATTTCTCGACGAAATCTCTGTCAAGGAAATGCTCCTCCCCCTTGTCGTCATCGATGTGAGCGCTAAGGTAGCGTCCAATCCGGACTACCAGATCTCCATGGAGGATGTCAGGGCCTGGGAAGCGAAACACGGACCAA
>DYRE01000132.1 GCA_020718965.1 Desulfomonile tiedjei | reverse complement strand
CTTTCCCTTGTCACGTCAAAATCCTGCCCCACCTCTTCAAGGGTGTGATCGGCGCGTTCTCCGATCCCAAAACGCATTCTAAGGACTTTTTCTTCTCGGGGAGTCAAGGTTGCTAGAACCTTTCGCGTCTGCTCCGTGAGACTCATCCCGACAACTGCGTCCGAAGGGGAAAGTATCTTCTTATCCTCAATAAAATCACCTAGATGCGAATCTTCTTCTTCACCTATAGGAGTTTCCAGAGAGATCGGCTCTTTGGCTATCTTTAAAACTTTGCGGACTTTTTCAAGTGGGAATTCCATTTTTTCAGCTATTTCTTCAGGCGTTGGTTCACGCCCATATTCCTGAACAAGGTATCTTGACGTCCTTATAAGCTTATTGATGGTTTCGATCATGTGTACCGGAATTCGTATCGTGCGCGCCTGGTCTGCAATAGCTCTTGTGATTGCCTGCCTGATCCACCAAGTGGCATATGTGCTGAATTTGTAACCGCGTTGATATTCAAACTTGTCCACGGCCTTCATAAGCCCTATGTTGCCTTCTTGAATCAGATCAAGAAACTGTAGGCCACGGTTAGTGTATTTCTTGGCTATGCTGACCACCAGACGCAGGTTAGCTTGGACCAGCTCACTTTTGGCTTTTCTAGCAAGCCTTTCTCCCTCCCGACATCGGGCTAAAGCTTCCCGCAAATGATAATCGTCCATGCCGGCTTCAGTTTGAAGTTTATTGATCTTACGGATGCCGTTGTGAATTTTTACTTCCAGATCGATTATTCTTTGCGGAGACAGGTTGGTCTGTTTCTTAAGCAACTTTCGGTCTTCAATCAGGGTCTTCCAAGTGTTAATGCTCTCCAGAGCCTTGTCGAGGGGCATTTTGAGTTCATATTCTACGGCTTTAAGCTCTTCTCTTGCTGTTCCAAGTTTGCGAACCAGAAATTTTAATTTTCCTGCGATATGATCGATCATATTGCTATTTAGGTTGATATTTTTAAGGCAGGTTATGACTTCAGATCGTCTTTTTTCAATTTCCAGGTCAAACTTTTCAAATTCTTCGGCTTCAGCTAATGGATCAAGATTTTTTTTCAGATTCACAACCGTTTGATACTTTAGTTCGAGTTCTTTTAACTGCTGAATCAAGTTCAGTATTCTTTCGACGACTGCAGAGTCATCTCCATCCGGCATTTCTTCATCTTCGAAGCCTCTGATGATCTCCTTGACACGAATGGCTCCCTTTTTGAGCTTGTCTCCGATAGTAAGAACTTCTTTTATCGTCACGGGACAGCCTATTATTACGCTGAATACCTGCTGTTCCCCCTGTTCAATTCTCTTGGCGATTTCGACTTCACCCTCTCTGGTAAGCAGGGAGACTCCTCCCATCTCATGTAAATACATTTTAACGGGATCGTTACCCCTAACCACTGAGTCGGGTTCGGCCGCCTTGACTTCTTCATCCTCTTCTTCGTCATCCTGTTTTTCCAGGTCAATGTCCCTGGATTTAGGGTCGGTCGCAGGAACTTTCTTGTCAAATGGAACGAGTTCTACATTGAATTCCGTAACTATCTTCATTAGAAGTTCGTCAATCTGAGCCTCTCCAACCATTTCAGGAGGTATGTGTTTGTTAATTTCATCGTAGGTAAGATATTTTCTGGTTTTGGCCAGATCGAAAAGATCCTTGAATTCGGATTTGAACTTCGTTTCAGGCATAAAACCTTTTCTCCTTTTGACCAATTCGTGGCGCCAACTTTCCTGGCGCTGACAGATAAAATCTGATTAAAACAAAAGCGTCGCTAACGCCTAAACTGGCGGCCTATATTCAAGAGTTCCCGCGCAAGATCATTATACTTATGATCGCCAGGTTCACATTTTTTGAGCATCTCTTCGATCTCCGATTTCCGTCGCAAGATTTTTTTTGATTTGAGGCGTTCCATTGATTCATTAATTGTGATCTCACCGTCCACTTCAGCCCTAAGATCATCCTCTTCCGGTGTTGGCTGAAGCCAACTTGCAACTAGCGCCGCCAAATCGGCGTCTTCCAGGGCGAGGCAAAAACTACTGCAATCAAAGGTTCCCCTTTCCTCTGAAAACCTCATGATTGAGGAGGTCAAGCGTAACAAAGAATCGTTTTCAATCTCACTCAAGACTCCTGCTTTCTTGACTTTTTCAATAAATCCGTCACTGAGAATCATTCCCCTGACTACGTTACGCTCGTCGGCTGGAAAATCAAAAAGACTCGAGCCTCGTTTTTTTGAAGAGAGGCCGGGAATCAACTTAGTGACTCCGGTATTCCTGATGGCCCGACGTAGCTGGTCTTCCTTAACCCGGATGCGCGAGGCAAACCTCTCTATAAGATAATCCCGCTCGGGGGTATCGGCAATCTGTCTCAATAAAGGAACACATTCTTGTATGGCCTGGTTGCGCCCCGATATTCCACCAAAATCGTATTGTGACTGTAGTTGGTCCAGAAAAAAATCAATCATGGAACGAGAGGATTTTATCAATCGTAGGAATTCTTCTGTTCCAATTCGATTAATTGCTGAATCCGGATCCTTATCTTCCTCAAGGATAATACATTCCGGTTCAAACCCCTCAGCCAACAGTATTGGCATAGATCGCTTAACTGCTCGTATACCCGCTTCATCTCCATCAAAGATGGTGATTACTCGTTCCGAAAAACGCTTCAATAATTTGGCGTGCTCGCTTGTCAGAGATGTGCCAAGAGGAGCTACAACATTTTCGATCCCACGTATACGAAGCGAAATTTGATCAAAATAACCCTCAACTAGAATGACGAATCCCGATTTCTTAATGGAATCCTTTGCCGCATCAAGGCCAAATAAAATATTTTTCTTCTTAAAAACCTCAGATTCAGGTGAATTAAGATATTTAGGCTCTCCCTCACCAAGAATCCTTCCACCAAAGGCTATTAATTCACCGTTTAGGCCGCGGATGGGGATCATGATTCGGCCTCGGAAGTAATCATAATAACCGCCAGTGGTTTTTTTACGTATTAGACCAGCGCTTAAAGCTTCCCGGACAGGGGCTCCTAACGATGACAAACGATCACACAAACCATCCCACTGGTCTGGAGCGAACCCCAGTCCAAGCTGGCTGATCCATTCACTACTGATACCTCTTTCAAGAAGATAGTTCCCAGCCTCTGGAACCTTGTTCAAGCTCCGAACAAAATAGGAATGCCCTAGCTCAAGAATTTTTAACAGCTTCTCTCTCGAATCTTCTTTGGCTTGATTGACGATTTCCAAATCAAGCCTTACACTGTAACGTTGAGCTAATAACTTGACAGACTCTACGAAAGACAAATTCTCAATTCGCATTATGAAATTAAAAACACTGCCCCCGGCAGCGCAACCGAAGCAATGGAAAATGTTTTTCTGTGGTGACACATATAGAGAGGGGTCCTTGTCGCCATGAAATGGACATATTCCTCTATAGTCCTTCCCCGCCTTCTTCAGCTCGATGTAGCTCGAGATAACCTGCACAATGTCGGATGCGGCCGCGATTTCAGCGATCTTGGATTCCGGAATTCTCATTTCCCTATTCCGGCCTCAAATCCACTATGGTAGCGCCAGCGCCACCTTCCTGAGATAGTCCGGTTCGAAAATTTAAAACCATCCCATGAGCAGACAAATATTCCGCAATTGCCTGTCTGAGCCGACCGGTACCTTTTCCGTGAATTATTCTCAAGGAAGTTAATCCGCCGAGGATTGCGTTATCTATGGATTTTTCGACCACGGGAATGGCCTCGTCAACGCGCATTCCAATCACATTGATTTCCCAACCCGGAGTAGTCAGTCGGGTTTCTACCCCAATTATGGTTTTTTTTGAAGGTTTTTTTTTGTCCTCAGGTCTTTTAATTAAAATTAAGTCTTCTGAGTCGGCCCGAACTGTGATCTTTCCGACCAGCACATCCATCTTACCCCTGTCTCCCTCTGATGTAATTACGCCCTGTTTTCCCAGAGATTGGATCCTAACGATAGACCCTTTCTCCATTTCCTTTCGGGGTTTAACGAGAGAAATATCAAGTTTCTCCACTATTTCGGATTTTATCTCGTGGAACTTTTCGTGACTTTCTCTTCCCGATTTTATTTGCCCGCATTTTATGGACTGCCTGAGACTGTTTAGATCTCGCTCCGCCTTTTTCATAAGATCGGACGCTTCTTTTCTGAATTGCTCCACGAGTTCCTTGCGTCTTTCCGAAGCTTGGATCAATTCTTCGTTCAGCTTCTCCTTGAGCCGTTCATTCTCTCTATATGAAACATCTAGAGCCATAAGTTTTTCCCTCAGGCCGGCAATAAGGGCTGTGCTGCCTCCCGCCGCCTGGTCAGCATAATTTCTGGCTTTTTCTATCAGGCTTGAGGGCAAGCCCATGCTTTCGGCTGTGGTAATTGCATGGCTTTCCCCTGGAAGATCGTAAAGCAATTTGAAAGTGGGTTTTAAAGTAATCGGGTGAAATTCCACACTTACGTTTTTTGTGCCTGACTTCGACAACGCATATGCCTTCAATTGAGTGAGATGCGTGGTGACCACTACATAAGCGCCATTGGTTCTGAGTTCGTCAACTATTGCCATTGCCAGGGCCGCTCCTTCGTCGGGGTCAGTAAAACCACCTAACTCGTCGAGCAAGACAAGGTCGCCAGGTTTAGCAAGTTCCAATATGGCTTTGATCTTGGCGATGTGGCCTGAGAACGATGACACCTTACCCCTTATATTCTGTTCATCCCCAATATCCACCATGATGCCGGAGAACGCCTGAATCCTAGAACCTTCGTTGGCTGGGAGTAGTAGGCCGCACCTCGCCATTAACGGGAAAAGCCCGGCAATCTTTAGAGCTACCGTCTTACCCCCCATATTGGGACCACTGATTATGGTAACACTGGTGTCGGCGTCCGCAATAATGTCCATGGGAATTACATCGACATCCTTTGCAGCCATAAGTAAAGGGTGTCTGGCTCCCATGAGTCGGAATCCAAGTGGGACGAGTTCAGGGGCGTAACAATCCATCCGGATAGCATATTCAGCTTTGGCCTGACAGCAATCCAATTCACTTAACGTGTCAAAGTTCTCTTTTAGCTGGTCTACGGAATTTTTAATTTCCTCCGTGAGCCAGATATAAACTTTTAGAACGGCGTCTCTCTCCTCATCAGCTAGTGAAGCCATTCTATTGTTGTCCTCTACCACCTCAAACGGTTCGACATAGACTGAGGCCCCGGATCGAGAGTGGTCGTGCACGATCCCGTTGATCAACCCTTTGAACTCTGGACGGAGCAATATGACGTATCTGTCATTTCGAAGCGTAACATAGTCTTCCTGGACCACTCTAGCAAGATCCTGGTTCTTAATCATGGTATCAAGGCGCTTGTTAATCTTCCCTCTTTGTCCAACAATTTCTCTATGAATTCGCGTCAATTCCGGACTAGCGTCGGGCCTCACAGAACCATGCTCGTCAAGTGTCTTTTTCAGGATTGACCTAAGCGTTGGAACAGGATGCAAGTGATTTTCAAAATTCTTAAGCCTCTCGAACCGATCATCAAGATCACCGATCACACTTCTCGTTGAATATGTCATGTTAAGTAGTTCACGGACAGCGAGGATTTCCTCAGGGTCCAGCAGATGACTAACACCACGGAGTTTTTGAAATACCCCTTTCAGGGGCGCAAGACCCGAAAACACGAACGAACCCCGGATTGAAATCGCTTCCTTCATTTCACAGGTAAGGTCCAATTGTTCCTTTATCAGTGAAGCGTCTATTTCCGGTGCGCATTGCTTAACACGAAGCTTACCAGGGACTGACTGGGCAAAAAACGCCACTTCCTCCAAAACCGCGGGTAATTCCAGGGCTATCAAGCTGTCTGTGATGACATCCAGCATCTGTTCCTCAATTCTTCTCGCAAAGGATATAACAAGTTAAGGTGGAATTTGGGCAGGGAAGCGTTTTGAAAACCTTTCACCATCAATGACCCTGCTAGCGCTCCCAGCGGGAATTCAGCATTAAGTCAAATCACAAACGAACAGGGACACCCTGGCTTGCAAGGTACTTCTTGAGTTCCTTGATAGGAATTTCACGAAAATGGAATATCGAAGCTGCCAACGCCGCATCGGCGCCTCCGTCGGTTATGGCGTCTCGCAGATGCTCGGCGGACCCAGCTCCTCCCGAAGCGATCACCGGAATTCCAACTGTACTGGTCACAGCCTTAGTCATGGGAATGTCATAACCCTCTTTGGTTCCATCAGCATCCATACTTGTAAGCAGGATCTCTCCCGCCCCAAACTTTTCGACCCTCAGTGCCCATTCAATTAGGTCTATTCCAGTCATGGTACGTCCACCGTGGATAGATATCTCGAATCCCGATGGGGTATTGTCCGTCTTCTTCGCGTCAATCGCCACCACTATACATTGGCTTCCAAACATT
>DYRE01000528.1 GCA_020718965.1 Desulfomonile tiedjei | reverse complement strand
ACCCTGCATGTCTCAGCAATCCAAAAGGATAGGACCGGTATATTTTACCGTCATGGAGTATGGATAGAATTCTCATCCCGCTCTTACGAAGGTAGGCTTCTACAGTTTCCGGCGTAAAAAGCCACAGATGCCTCGGCACATCTTCGTGGCATGAATGCCTAATCCCTGGGGCGGCGACATTGGGAACAGTGAATATGAAATATCCATTTTTTCTCATCAAGGTTGAAATTTTATTGAAGAATAGAGAAGGATTCCTGACATGCTCTAATACAGCCCAAGCAGTTACCACGTCATAACAATTTGCCTCAATATCCATTGACGGAAGGTCCCCAATGTGAATTTTCAATCCTTCATAAGTTTGCCCCCAGTTTATCAAATCAACACCCTCGGCGTTCCATCCAACTTCTTGCGCATGTTTTATAAAATCCCCGGTTCCGCATCCAACGTCCAGCAACCTGGAATTCTCGTTAGACGGAGGCAGAAGTTCAATCATCTTTTTGTACAGCGAATCCAGTAGAGGCTTCTCGAAATGATAATCCTGCCGGTAAAGCAACGGTATGGACTGTTCCAGAGGCATAGGATTGACAAAGACCATGCCGCATGAACAGGCTACAACATTGAAGGTCCATTTTGTTACTGAATCTGTTTTAGAATAAAGGACTTCGTGATCAACAGCCCCACATAGATCACAGGCCACGTACTCGCTTTTTATCGATTCTGGTCCCACTTGTACGTTCACTTCAACACCTTAATTGAAATTATTAAAATCGTTTCAAGACGGCGATATCTTATTTATCCGGCGAAACTCCGCAGCGACTCTCCCTGTACACTTCATTAACTTTCAAGCCCCACTTCTTGCCCGGCGAGGGCGGCAACCCTCATTCCCAACCTGACCGATGCGCTCATTGTTCGGTCTTCAGGATAATATTGAGCCGAATCCGTTATGAAAAGACCCTCTACTGGCGTCCGCATATCCGGCGTGATCTTTGAAAACCCTACCCTACAAACTGCCTGAGCATTGAGATCACGAAACACTCGTCTATTCAGAATCCAGTTTTCTGAAAAATCCGGTCTGATCAACTTCAACGCTGACAGGCTTTCATCCAGGATCCGCATATCACTCATTGCCCACCGGGGATCACTGAGGCTCAAGTAATAGGGGATGTATAAGAGACGCCCTCCTTTCAAATCCAGCCGGGGGTTGAGGTTTGTAGTTTCTACAATTCCATTGAATGGAATCCTGGGATCATTGACATTTAGCCAGAAACTGTCTGAAAACTGGCGATCAATTTCCAGAAGAATGCAAATCACATTCAGATAATCGATCGACTCCAATCTGGCGCCATAGGAACCGAGACC
>DYRE01000131.1 GCA_020718965.1 Desulfomonile tiedjei | reverse complement strand
GGGGTCCAAAATAGCCCAAGTTAGCTCTAATAAAAACACCCGGTGAATTTTGGTATGGCCTTGATTTTGATTTTTCTTCATAGTAATCTAAAGAATGTCCGCAAAGGTCTGTTCTTTTCAATAAGTTTCTATGCGCCGTTTTTTATTTGTTATGAGCCTAAAAGCTAACCGGTTCAGCTAGTCAAAGTTGAACATTAGCCACCTAGACTCGGATAGCGCTACATAAAGAGTCACACCAAAGAGTCCATGCAAGGAGGATAATAATGGACAATCATGTCGATTTGAACGAAAGGCTGGCCCTCAAGGGCGTTTCCCGCCGCGACTTCATGAAGTTCTGCGGTTTGATGGCGACGGTCTTGGGCCTCCCCATGTCCTTCGCTCCGCGAATCGCCGAGGCCATGGAGAAAAAACGACCCACGGTTGTATGGCTGCATTTTGCTGAGTGCACAGGGTGTACGGAATCCTTTATCAGATCTACCTATCCCTGGGCCGCTGACATCATTCTCGATGTAATTGATCTAGCTTACCATGAAACCATTATGGCGGCTGCTGGAGATCAGGCTGAAGAAATTCTGGAAAAAACAGTCAAAGATCAAAAAGGCAAGTATATTTGCGTTGTTGAAGGAGCTATTCCTACCAAAGACAATGGAGTTTACGGAAAAGTACACGGTAGGACTTTTCTTGAAATTGCGAACCAAGTGTGCAAGAACGCAGCGGCGACAATATGTGTTGGCGCATGCGCTTGCGATGGTGGCGTACAGGCCGCCAAACCCAATCCCACAGAGGCCAAGAGTGTGGCAGCGGTTACTGGACTAAAAACCGTCAACGTGGCGGGTTGTCCTCCGAACGCAGACAATATGGTAGCCACAATTGTTCATTATCTGCTACTGGGTAAGCTCCCGGCCTTGGATGACAAAGGTAGACCACTATTCGCCTATGGTTGTCTGATTCATGATAACTGTCCGAGAAGAGGCCATTTTGAGAATAAAGAATTTGTGAAGCAGTTTGGAGACGAAGGAGCGGCAAAGAACTGGTGCCTCTATGAAGTTGGTTGCGCCGGCCCTGAAACTTACAATAACTGTCCGATAATTCTCTGGAACCAGGGGACTAACTGGCCGATCGGCGCCGGTCACCCTTGCATTGGGTGTAGTGAGCCGGGTTTCTGGGATAAAATGAGCCCGTTCTACGTTCAAAAGTAATTATTTTGCAATGACCTTCAAACTGTCAATAACCAATTAGGTAACCTACCAAGAAGGAGCGAAAAATGGCACGAGTCGTCGTTGACCCAATTCCTAGAATTGAGGGTCACCTACGCATAGAAGTCGAAATAGAGAATGGTAAAGTCAAGGACGCCTGGAGCAGCGGCACGCTTTTCCGGGGTCTTGAAATCATTCTTCAGGGACGTGATCCGCGTGACGCCCACCTACTCACCCAGAGATCCTGCGGTGTGTGCACACTGGTGCACTCGCTGGCTTCAGTCAGAGCGGTTGAAGATGCCCTAAAAATTAAGATTCCGCCTAATGCCAGGATAATACGTAATCTGACACATGCAGCGCAAAACATGCATGATCATACAGTTCATTTCTATCAGCTTTGCGCCCTTGACTGGGTTGATGTTGTTTCTGCGCTGTCGGCCGACGCCGGCAAGACTGCCGACCTTTCCGCAGCGGTGAGCGGACGTCCCCAGCCGAAAGCCTATTATGAGGGACTCAAATCAAAGCTCAAATCTTTTGTTGATTCAGGCCAGCTAGGCCCGTTCGCAAACGCTTACTGGGGACATCCAGCCTACAAACTGCCGGCGGAAGCGAATCTTATGGCGGTAGGGCATTACTTGGACAACCTCCGTCAGCAGGTTCACGCAGCTCAAATGACAGCCATCTGGGGCGCCAAGAATCCTCATCTACAGGGACACCTTCCGGGTGGAGTCACGGTTATCGGCCAGCTTAACGCTGACCGAATCTCTCAGTATCTTTTCATGTTGAAAGATCAGATTGCATTCATAGAACAGGTTTATATTCCTGATTTACTTGCGGTTGCGGGTTTCTACAAAGATTGGACGAAAATCGGTGGAAACAAGAACTTCCTTGCCTATGGTGATTTCCCGCAAAGTGACAAGGAACCTGAGAGCTTCTACTTTCCGAGAGGCATGATCATTGACGGTAAACTCAAGTCCCTGCCGGTAGACCCGAGCAAGATTACTGAAGATGTCAAAAGATCCTGGTATGAAAATGGCGATCCACTCCATCCTGCGGTAGGTGTTACTAAACCTCTTTCTGGTGACGCGCTTAAAGGGGCGGTCCCTGACACCAACTCGAAGGATGGAAAATACTCCTGGATCAAAGCCCCGAGATATGACGACAAAGTGATGGAAGTTGGTCCGCTGGCACAGTGTCTGGTATCCTATGTGGGTGGCAACAAGGAAATCAAAGAGACCACAGACATGGTCATGAAGAAACTTGAAATTGGTCCGGAAGCGCTGATGTCGACTCTAGGCAGAATCGGGGCCAGGGCCATCAAGTGTCTCGTAAATGCAAAGATCGCCGAAAAGTGGACCATGGAACTCATCGAGAATATTAAAAAGGGCGATACTCGTACCTTTACAGACTACAAACTTGATGAAACCGTTAATGGCCAGGGAATGGGGCTTAATGATGTTGCTAGAGGTTCTTTAGGTCACTGGATCAATATTGAAAAAGGGAAGATCAAGAACTATCAGCAAGTCGTGCCCTCAACCTGGAACCTTGGGCCACGCGATGCGAAAGGTCAGAAGAGCGCTGTTGAGAACGCTCTGATTGGTACCCCGGTCGCTGATCCTAAAAAGCCGCTTGAAATTCTACGTACAGTACACTCTTTTGATCCCTGTCTCGCTTGCGCTGTTCACGTAATTGATCCGAAGACGAATGAGATTTACAAATTTAGAGTTTCATAGTGTAGCAATTTGACTCCAAATAGAAAAAAACGGTCTTCACGGCCGTTTTTTTCGTTTGGGAGAAAATAAAAAATCTTTTTTTGGAAAGGCAGCCACGATCATTTTACAGGGTGTGGTTGTGTTTGAGGGTTAGTTGACTTATAAAATCGTTGAACTGGTGATGTTTTCAATGAACCGAATATTTAGGGACCGGACATGTCTTTAAACGAAAAACTTTCGAGACGTAGAGCGGCAAATCGTAAACTTGTACCACCTGACAAGCTTACAATTATGGATAGGGCTCAGGATCAACTCGCTAAATCCGGGATTACTGACACATGTCTCAGAGAAGGCGCCAAGGCCCCCAAATTCCGACTACCTAACGCTGTTGGACAGATTGTATCACTTGAAGCCTTGCTTAATGATGGCCCGACGGTTGTATCTTTTTATCGCGGAGGTTGGTGACCATATTGCAACATTGAGCTGCGGTCTTTGCAGCGCAGGCTTGCCGACATACGCTCCATGGGAGCCTCTCTGGTGGCTATCTCAGGTCAAACTCCAGATGATTCACTGTCTACGGTGGAAAAGAACGACTTGAGTTTTGAAGTCCTCAGCGACTTAGGGAACAAGGTTGCACGTGAATTTGGAATAGTATTCCCAATTCCCGAGGACTTATTACATGTTTATTCAAGTTACGGGATTGAACTAACCAGGACTGGAAACGGCAATCATTTCGAATTACCTCTAACCGCTACTTACGTCATTGCTCAAGACGGGATAATTGTTAAAGCCTCTGTTGATATAGATTATTCAAAACGACTGGACCCGGAAGAGATTATTGAGGCGCTCAAATCAATTTGGGAGATGATCAACAAGCCTACAGACTAAAATAACAGCGAGTCTCGCAGTCAGCAAGGAAATTGGAAATTGCCCCGGAATTTAGCGACCTGATGCGCGTAAATACACTACAGTAGCTAATAGACTTCCCGCTATAACGAGTTAAGTTGCGATATAGCTACCATACAGTTTTACAGTAGTTGGGTTGACCAAAAACAACTCCCTATTATTCAATATGTTACCTCGTTTAACCGAGATGAACAGCTTTTGGCCCGATCTGTGCTTGCTGTTGGGATAGAACTGGGAAACTGGTGATGAATGGAACACTAAATGTCACAGTCAAAGAGCGCTGGACATTGAGTAGAAGCGCTCGAATTAATGCGAAACCATGACATAGTTACACAATAATCCTGAAGAGTGGATGACACCATTATGCGACGAGTTATTGAATCAATCGCTTCTCGACCGGTGGCACACTGTGCAGGCTCAGGTATGGCCGGTTATGCGAACGCCCCTCCGTGCGCTAAGTCCTCTGAAGTGCTGATAAGGCTTTGATTTTAAGCACTTTTATGTCTATATGTTCAAAATATGGGTAACTTTAAGACGCAAACCTCTTTAACTACATGAATAAAAACTAGGGAGAAAAAACCATGAAAAATAGGTTATTGATAAGTTTAGTCCTTGGAGCCATGGTCGCATTGGCGGCATCGGAGCTGGCTTTTTCCCAGGGAATGAATAAGGAGAACTGCTTCTACCTGAATAGTCTCCACGCCACCACCAGAGGCATGGCATACTGGTATGACAAGGCCCAAGGGGGGCTCGAAACTATAACTGGGGTTCCTTACTCTAAAGCTGGGTGTATCCAGTGTCATGTTTCTTCATGCGACAGTTGCCACAAGCTAGAGAAAGAGGGCAAGTCCAGTTACTCTACAGAAGAGGCGAGAGACCAGAAAAAATGTTTGGCGTGCCATGGTAGAGAGTCCTTCATGATGTTGAAAATAGATGAGCAACAGAAGACTACCGATGTCCATGTCGCAAAAGAAATGACCTGTATGGATTGTCACACCTCTCGTGAAATTCATGGAGACGGCAAAATCTACAACTCCATGAAAGATCCAGGAGCCATGGATGTGACTTGTGAGAAGTGTCACGACTCGATAAAACAAAGTCGTTCTCACACTGTGCACAACAACAAAGTGAGTTGTACCGCTTGTCATGTACGGCACGTGGTAAGTTGTAACAGTTGTCATTTTGAAACAATGCTCAAAGAAAACAAACGTGTTTCGCTTCCATTACACGGCTGGAAATTCCTCATGAACTCCAAAGGACAAGTCAGCTCAGCCAATATGCAAACTTTTGTGGCTCCGGAAAACAAGACCTTTATGATGTTTGCCCCTCAGTTCAGCCACTCCGTTATGAAAGAGGGTTCCAAATGCGAGGAATGCCATGGCACTAAAATTGATGAACAGATCCAGAAAGGAAACCTAGATCTGTCCTGGCTTGAAAAAGGTAAAGAACAAAACCTAAAGGGTGTAATTCCTATCGTAGAAGGTGTCCGTTACAATACGGTATATCACAACTATCATGAAGGGAAATGGACGCCGATTGCGAATCCGGTAGAGCCAAAAACTCAGTATGTGGGGTACGGTACCCCGTTAACCAAAGAGCAGCTCAAAAAACTCGCAACGCCACAAAAGAGCGCTAAATAGTATTGTGCGTAGCCATGGGTTTGAGCCACTTTTTTCTCGAAGCTAAAGACGGTCTTTCATGAGAGAGTCCATGAGAATCCTAGACGCGTTAATTGATAGTCTTTCAGGCAAGGACCTGCCTGTTAAGAAAGTCTGCTGCGGAGCATTCTGGACAGCTGTGACGACCCGGCGTACGGGGTTGGCGTCGACCTATCGTGAGCAGGACATTCAGCATAGCGATGAATCCTGCATGGTCTCGGACGCCGGGCGTCTCACGGAGAAAACCGCCGGGGAACTAGTTGAATACGCCCGGCGCAACGACACCATGAGCGCCTCAATCGGTATGGCCGCAATCAACTCATTGATAGAGGTTGATGAAGGTTGCTGTGTAGAACGTGGAGCTTATGAAATTCTTGCGGAGAAGGGGCGAAATCTCAATATCGCTGTAGTTGGTCATTTCCCATTCATTCCCAAGTTGCGTGATATTGCCCGGAACGTTTGGGTGATTGAAAAAAAGACTCGGCCTGGCGACTTTGCTGAAAGCGAGGCTGCGCAAATTTTACCGAAAGCTGATGTAGTGAGTCTTACCGGTACGGCTTTCATAAATCACACAATCGAAGACCTTCTAGGATTCTGCCGGGACAGTTATGTAGTTCTCACCGGACCAACATCACCTCTTTCCCCGTCGTTATTTGATTTTGGAATTTCAGCTATCTGCGGAACGCAGGTCGTAAGTGTTGATGACGTTGAGCGTTTGGTCATGCAGGCGGCAATCTTCAAGCAGATAAGGCGTCAAGGCGTACGACTGTTGACCATGGTATCTGATAAGTGAGAGGAAACCCGAGGCTCCGAATTTTTGGTTACAGAAAGATGAATTACTTCCTACAAGCCTTTTCTCCGGCTAGAAACATTTCCATCAACCATTTGGCAAGTTAACAGGTAGACAAAATGAAACAAAATCAATTACAGCACGTTTATGGCCCTGTCCCATCGAAGCGGTTAGGGCGCTCACTGGGGGTCGATCTTGTGCCTCTCAAAACGTGTTCTT
>DYRE01000527.1 GCA_020718965.1 Desulfomonile tiedjei | reverse complement strand
GTTTGCAGTGTTAGAAAATTGATTTTTGAGGCTTTGGCTGTAACACCGCCTGTTCTAATGTTAAAAACGTTGTAATGTTATCAATGTTCGCGGGAACATCGCCCAGCATATCAGACGATAAAACTGATTCTCCGGTAAGTGTCGCCCCTGTTATCGCCGTTATTTCGTAATATCCCGTGCTTTGAATTCCTGAGTTGTCAACCGCAGGGTCGGCGTCATTGCTCAATTGAATTCGATCCACTTCGGTGTAACTGATTTGGGGTCCGGCTTGCGGCTCAAAAGACAGAAAAATTGTGTCGCCAAGAATCCCAAATCCTAATGTTCCCAAAAGAGCGTTTGTGCCTGGAAATAATTGCGAACCCGACTGTTCCCAACTCAATTCAATCGACGTGTCAAGTTCAAGGACGGATTCAACAAACCAGACTGTTCCTGCGGGTAAGGTTGCAGCCAGTTCCCTTGAAAGAAAAGCCTGATCTATTTTAGGGGCGGCGGAATCCCAAATAGTGAGTTTATAAGCCCCATCATGATAAAAATTATCTGAAACAAGATAAGCGTCTGAGCAACTGAGTCGGCCCTGTTTCCCCAGGATCATCAAGATTGAGGCGTTATCCTGAACCGCTATTCTATCAGCGCCAGCTTCTTTGGTAACGTCTTGAAGTCTGGCGAAACTCCCCTTGTAACTGTGTCGCCTGATAGCGTTCCTGATCCTGTCCCGATTCCAGTTTTTACTTCTGTCAGACGCCCACTCATGACGGACCAAATCAGACAACAAAAACAAAAACCTGTCAGCAATGTTGTTAACGTCCCTGGATTTCAGATAAGCTTCGATCTTGTCTCTGGCCGTATCTAACTGAAAATCCGCAACACCGAGAAACCGTTCGGCAAAACCTGAACTGTCCAGGTCCCTCCAGATGTTTGGGAATCGCTCTATGAGGTTTTTTCTTGGCGCCATACTCTTTCACTCAAATCAAGTAACATTGGACTGGGTTTCCTGAACGAAAATTTGACGGCTTTGCGTCACTTGTAGTGAAGGGAATCCATGTCCCATTCGGCATTAATCAGCTCACAACATTCACGGTAATCGTTCCGGGAACAGGATATTCGCCTATCCCTAATGAAACGTCAGTTTTCGGTTCATCGAATTCAATCCAGTTTACTCCGGCCACTCTACTTGTAGCGGTATTGAGATCAGTAAAATTCAACTCCCCGTTAATTTTATTCTTATCGAGGGAAAATAACCCTGAAATCGTCTGATAGACATTGTTTTGGACCGTTGAAATTACATACCCGCCAGCTACGTTCAATTTGCAAGTCACATTTATCGGCACGCTAATCGCGTCCAACAAAATGTAGCGGTTATCCCAACT
>DYRE01000130.1 GCA_020718965.1 Desulfomonile tiedjei | reverse complement strand
GCGGCCAGGTTGGCCACAACCATTGTCCTGCCTTCCCATCTTTCCGAGCTTGTGACCATTAACCTTAGCCCGCGTTTGGGGTAATTTCGACGAACATTGAGTGTTATCAATCGAAAGGATTCTATTAATGGGAAGTCGTCCATGTCCGGGAAAACCCCGGCTTCATCTTTCATGTCCGGTATGGTTCCCAGCACCGGCCGCGAAAATCTGCTCTGTACTTCGCTTCCAGACTTTATAGTCTTATCGTTGAGTTCTGAGACCACAATGACTATGAAGCCAATTATAGTGCCGAGAAAAGCTATAGCTCCAAAGAAAATCTTTTTATTGGACTTGACGCTCTGCAAAGGAACAGGAGCCTCGGATACCAGAACAAAACCTGAATCATTGGACTCATAACTTTTGCGCAATTTTGCCAGAGATGATTCCAGCTCCAGCTTTTGGCCATCCCATGTCGAAACTTCCTTGGAGAGGGCGGTGTGTTGCCGCTGAAGTCCTGCCAGAACCTCCAACCTGGCCTTTACCCGGAGGATCTGTTTGTTCACAAAGTCAACTTTCTTTGATAGAGATACCTCCTGAAGTTCCATGTCCAGGAGTTTCACCTGAAGACTGCTCAAGAGTTCCTGTGTAGGGCTCTTGAAGTTCTCTTTCTCGGGAATTACCTCACCTTCCAGGACCTTCAACTGTCTTTTCCATTCCTTAATTTCTTCTGTGTCGATAGCGTCGACTTCCTTGGCCTCAAATTCAGCCTTGGCCTTTTCAAAATCCTGTTTGGCTATGAGACCCTTATCCAGAAGTTCCTTGGCTCTCAAATATGCAAGTTCATCTTTGCCCATTTCAACGGAGTTCTTGCGCTTCACCTTGTCGTCATGTATTGCTCGGCGAAGCCTCTCTATTCGAATGTTGAGATCCGCCAGACTCTTGCCGGCTTTTGAGACTGACTGCTCTTCGATGACTTTGGCCTTTAGATTTGCGATCCTCTCCTCAATATTCTGCTTCTGGGTCTCAATCGTGTCCGCCTCATTCTTGGAATTGGAAACCAGCATCTCCAGCGAAGCTATCTGGTCCACGTTCCACTGAATCTCCTTGCTCAAATCCACTATTTTGTTATCCGATATAAACGTCTGAAGTTTTGAATCAGCCTCTTTGAGGTTGCGACTTACTACTTCAAGCTTGGATTCAAAACCCTCCATCTCCTTTTTCGTGTCTGCTCTCATCAGCGCCACCTGGTTGGCGATGAATACTTCACGCATGGTGTTGGCAATCTTAGCGACCTCTTTTGCCGTTGACCACTGGGCTGTAATGATTATGAGAGAGGTTCTTTTCTCCACTTTTACCTGGATCAACCCGGCCAGTTTCTGAGGCGCAAGGCCAAGTTTGAGTTTTTCGCTGACTGCCCTGAGGTTGGAAGGAATCTTGATCATTGTCGCCCGGTTGCTTACTGATGGACTACGACCGGTATCTTCCTTTTTGTCGGCTTCTTTGTAGAAAATTATTGTTTCCGTCTCGAAAGTCTGTTTGCCCAGCAGCTTAGCCGCTACAGCGCCGAGAATCAAAGAACACACAAGGGCGATGACAACAATCTTCCATCTCAGGATCAGTCCAACGAGTAAAGTTAGAGGATCAAAAGGTAGCCCGGAAGATGAAGGCGCTTGTTCAGTCGGAGTTGTCACTGGATTCCCGATGTTGTGATTTATTGCTAGGGCGTTGTAGTTCGATTTGTCCGTTTACGTCTGGTCAGAGCACGCCGGATCTTGTCCATGAAGTAGGCCCGCTCTTCCCCGTCAAAGCCTATCAACCAGTAAATAGAGCCGAAAAAGACCATTCCAATGGTTTGGAGAATAGCTACCTCCACAAGGTTGGTCAAGTTAGCGAAATTCAGCACTGCAACAAACAGTCCTGTCATGGCCAAAGCAGGGATTACGCTCGGTATCAAGGTAGCCCTGTAGAAATCCCAAAGGGACTTGCCATGCATTCTGGATGCGTATACCTGAATAAAACCGATGTAGATTGGTACGGAAGCGATGAAAGTCGCCATGGAAACGCCTTGAATTCCTAGAGGTATGATCAGGATCACCGAAAGAGCCAGATTGACGACCTGACCGGCCACAATGCAAATTGCCGTATACTTCTGATGTCCGCCCATAGCGAGAAGGTTTACAGTATTGCCATGGATTATTGCGACCATCGCCGCCGCCACCAGCCATCGGCAAACAGGGACCGCCAAACCGAAACTCGGTCCTGTCCATGCCACGATTAAAGGTTCGGCAAGAATTGCCAACCCGAGGAGCAGGGGTGTGGCGAATGCGATTGTAAGCTTGCTACCTCGGTAAAGCGCCGCTTTGACATTTGACTGGTCATTGGCTCCGTGAAGTTCCGCAAACACAGGGGATAAGGCCCTAGTCAAATGTGAACAAAACATGGATGCTTTTTCGGATAGTCTCATACCGATGGAATAGATTGCGACCATTTCCAGTGGAAGAAAAAGCTTAATCACCATCGTGTCTGATCGGGTGGCTATCATCCCGGCTATTTGGGTCAGCGAAAAATATATTGAAAACGAGGATAGTTTTCTCATTAGTGATTGCTGAAAATGTTTGGGGTTAAGAGTGAACTCAGGCATGACCTTTCTCACGTGAATCATCATCGCAAACATTGGGGCCAGTCCGGTGATTGCATTGAGCAGAGCCAGGACGCGAATGTCTGGCATCAAAGGGAGAAAGATCAGGACGGAAGCCAGGTAAAGCAAGCTTGAAAAAACCTTGTATCCGTTTGCCACATTCAACTTTTGGAAACCGACAAGAACTCCTCTGAACATACCTAGAGGAAGATAGAATGCCGATCGTACGCCCAAAATTACCAGAACTGCATTGGCCATCTCCATTTGGTCGGCCGGGATTTGAAAAAGCCTGTTAAAGAACAACAAGCTCACCAGAACTCCTGTTGCCACCACACCACCCAGGAACGCATAGATCCAGAAAAGAGTACAGACTATATTCTTCAGACTCTTGTAGTCATCTTTGCCTCTAGCGTCAGCGACATATTTTATAACCGAAGCCGCAAAACCTAGATCAGCGAGTTCAAATATGGCCAGAAACGCCCAGATGAGTGACCACAATCCGAAACTCTCTTTTCCCAATACGTGAATGATGAAGGGGATGAGAACAAGAAAAGCCACCGTGTCGACAATATCCCTGCCATAACTGGAAACTGTGTTCATAAGGATATAGCGGGATCTGTTCTTCTTCGCAGGGTCGGTACCGCCCGAGCTTTGACGCTCCGTCGGGTTTTGTTCTGCCAATGTCAGCTCCTTACTCTGTTTTTTGGGCCTGTTTCGCGACATTCCCAGCGCCGACCATGAGGCCCGTCAATACGCAAAACAGAAAAAAAACCTGCGTCTGTCGGAAAATCCACTCCAGCAAACCCTGAAGGTGCAATGTCGAAAAACCTACGAACAAGCCAAGTAAAACAGCTTGATAATAATCATCCCGAGTTCGAAAGAGGAGAATCAAATTATGAAGATAGTATCTAGCCAGAAACATAATGAAGATTATCATTCCAGGCCAGCCGGTTTCAGCAGCGAAAAGGTAGTAAATATGATGAGCTGTCCCCAGGCGACTCTCTCCCTTCTTGCTTTCCCTGAACTCGTCTTCGTCTTTTACCTCATCCCGCTCTTCTGCGTAGACATACCAATAGTAATCCGTGTTGGCCAAAGTCCATGAATAGGAGTTTAAACCCATTCCGAATAATTTGTCGTTGGCCATGGCGCGCGCCGCATTGTTGAAATATACCCGGGTCATTTCAGAGGCTTCAGGGGCTTTCTGAAACCTTTCTATGATTTTGGGCGCGGCAAAAACACCCATTATGGCCACCATCATAAATCCGACAAGAGCTATGCCAATCTTTTTACCGGTAGGTTTAAGGATAATGGAAAAGAAAGTCACCCCGCCTAGAGCGGCTCCGGCTATTATGAGGGCCGCCCTTGATTTTGTAAAAACGATACATAACAGACCCCCCATTATTGCAATCGCAGCCCATTTGGTTTTGTTTTTTGGGAATTCACCTGCAAGCAGAATGGCCAGAGTCATGGGAATGATTAAATCGATATACATTGCAAGACTATTAGGATGAGGAAACGCTCCCAATGATCTGTTGACCACTTTCTTGGTAACGTATTTGTCAAACAGGACAATCCATGTCTGAAGAATCACTGCGGCCATTACACCATAAACAACTGCCTCAACATCCTTTCTGTCGCGCACGAGGTTTACAACCACCCAGAACAGTAGGTAACCTCGAATAAGTTTATGTATCGTGAATAAACCATAGTAGGCCATCGGACAACCAATCAGGGAAATCATTGACACTGATAAAAGGAGTATCCAGAGAGTGGTGTTGTACGGCCACCAAATGATTGTGTCTTTCGAGCCTCCAAAAACAATCCATAGGAAAAACCCAAACAGAATGAGATCCGGGATGGTGACACCGAATCCGCGGTCGACTCCCCGGTACGGCACAAAGAAAATCTCCATATACAGGGGTTTTTTGACGTAACAGGTGGCGAAAGCCATGATAGCGAGTAGAGGCCTGCGAAGGTTAGGTTTGGAATAGAGCAATGCGAGGACAGAGGGGACCCCTATCAGGAATGTTAGAATGCCTAATAGGGATGCTACGGTCATGGCATCATGATCTCTGGCGCAGAATGCCTTGCAAAGGTCAAAAGTCCTCGAACACCCTGCATAAAATCAACCGGGTTCCTCGATGTAAGTTTGAGCATGAGCCAGCGTCGACGATGATATTCGTAGTAAAAGCGTTTCACTGACTGTGGAAAGTCCAATTTACCCATGCCCAGATGAAAACCTTCAAGAAGCTCGGTTTTGAAACTTTTAGGAAGTATCATGTTTGCAAGGGCAAAACTCAGGTTACAGATATCATTTAGGGGATGACTCAGCGAATTTGCGTTGGCGAAATCGATCAGACCCAAACGTTCGCCCTTGACATGAATGTTTTTGAAAACCAGATCTCCGTGGATGAATGACGGCTCAATATTGCTTCTCTCAAATTCTCCAGCAATTTCAATGGAATCTTCTGAAATCTTTTTGAAGAATATGTCCCCCAAAATTGGCATCTTGTGGAGTCGGTTCGAACAATAGTAAAAATATTCAAAAATGAATGGGGAAGTCTTTTCCTCAGGTTTTCGTGTTGTGTCATATATCGTTCTTATTACTCTGCCGAGTATACGCATCAACCGGATCGAACTATTTCGGACAACTTCATCCTTTCTAGCTCTATACAAAACGTCGCTGAATGCGTCGCCTTCTATGAACCCTATGCAAAGAAGGTTTTTGTCCTCTCTCAGGAGGGGGACGCCGGAATCCATTAGATCAGAATCATTTTGAGCGAGTTCGTGATAAAAAGTCAGGGCGTCCGACTCGATCTTCACCAGACTGGAGTCCTCTCCTTTGTACTTCTTGACGATGCGACGCCCATGTGGAGTGTCTGCCACATAGATAATGCAGTACTTGTTCTCTTTGATGAGATCCAGAGACTTCAGGTCAATGTCCAGATCAATTGAATACTGACGACGATCGTTATCGTTCATTTAGTTGAACCTGTCCCATACCCGAAGGTAACTTGACGTTTCTTGAGCCCAATTCTTTGCGTGTTTGCTTGTCAGGCCCAGAAGAACCGGCAGTTGACGGTACAGAGCCTCTCTGGGATAACGAAGACTCAAACGCCGAAACTGAAGGTTTCTTGCCAGGTTCCGGGGAATCAAGCGCATTGTATGCTCATTCTTTTCTCTTATCCCACGCCAATCCACATATTCGTCTAAACAAGACCATTGGCGTCCTGTACGAACTGTTTCAACGTCCAGGAATACAATTCCCCACAACTTTGCGATAGCGTTGATGTCAGCCTCTGTTTTCTCGCCAGCAGGCAGATGGTCAGGTCTAAACTTGAATTCAAGGGCATCCTCGTAGAGAGAATCCAGTCCAAAAGCCGCAACTCTTGGTTCGTCCTGTTCAAGTTTCTTCAGCAGAATGTCTCTGCCCCGATAGGCGGTGGTGAAGCGCTTATAGGCGATTAGAAGTGAATCTCCAAGCGCCAGGGCGCATTTATAATAATTGCGTCTAACAAAGTCTTCGTCTGGAGATTCCTCTATGCCACGTATCACTCTCAGTGACCATAGAAGGCCCGTTCCCCTGTTGAGAAGCAGTTTGCTTCCCTCAATAGCTGGAAGAGCCTGTCGAAGTGAACTCGGGGCATGTTTAGTTAGTATGTCTGAAGGACCTTTAATTACTATGTGTCCATTTAACAGGTCATACCACACCAGCCATGAAGGCCATCGCTCAATATCGTCAAGGGTAAGAGGACGACTAAAGTCCACGTGAATAGTCAATTCTGAAGCAAAAGACCTTGAAATGGTATTCAGAATATCCCAGGGAACTTTCAGCTTGCTTCTTACCACTGGAACGAAATCAATGTCATTATATGGC